>DASQTE010000064.1:0-8184 GCA_035642035.1 Blastococcus sp. | reverse complement strand
AGCACCCGCCGGACGGCGGCCGCGTAGGTCGCCTCGCCCACCGACTCGATGAGGGCGTCCGTGACCTCGTCGAAGTAGCCGCCGTAGGGCCGGTCGGTGGAGTGCAGCGCCACCGCTCCGCCGGGCTCGACGCGGACGAGTCCGCCGAAGCCGGAGGTGTCGCCGCTGCCGCTGACCCCGAAGGCGCCCTTGCGGAAGCCGCCGGCGGGAGCCGTGCTGGCGTCGTAGCCGGCCTCCTCGCGGCCGGGGACGACCTCGCCGCCGTCGTTGCTCATCGCTGCGCTCCCCGCTCTGTCGCGCTGCTCATCGCTGCGCTCCCCGCTCTGTCGCGCCGCTCATCGCCAGGCCTTCCCGAGGCCGGACGGGCGCTCCTCCGGGAGCAGGACCGCGTTGCCGCCGCGCTGCTCGATCGCGAACTGGCCGGTACGCCCCTCGGCCGCGGCCTCCTCGTAGGCGCGGCGGGCGTTCTTGTCCGCGCGCACCGTCGACGGCATCTCGACGTGCAGTTCCTTCGCCGTGCCGTCCTCGCGGGCCCGTTCGAGGGCGCGCTCGCGCTTGGCGCCGAGGGGCTCGTGCTGGATCTTGTGGTGCAGCTTGAGGATCGCGTCCATCAGCATCTCCGGCCGCGGCGGGCAGCCCGGGAGGTACATGTCCACCGGCACGATGTGGTCGACGCCCTGGACGATCGCGTAGTTGTTGAACATGCCGCCCGAGCTGGCGCAGACCCCCATCGCGAGCACCCAGCGGGGCTCGGGCATCTGGTCGTAGATCTGGCGCAGGACCGGGGCCATCTTCTGGCTCACCCGCCCGGCCACGATCATCAGGTCGGCCTGCCGCGGAGAGGCGCGGAAGACCTCCATGCCGAAGCGGGCCAGGTCGTAGCGCCCGGCGCCCGAGGCCATCATCTCGATGGCGCAGCAGGCCAGGCCGAACGTCGCCGGCCACAGCGACGACTTGCGGGTCCAGTTGACCAGCTTCTCCACGCTGGTCAGCAGGACGCCGCTCAGCAGCTTCTCCTCGAGTCCCATCGGTCTGCTCCTGTCAGTCCCACTCGAGCCCGCCGCGCCGCCAGACGTAGGCGTACGCGATGAACACGGTGACGATGAAGACGACCATCTCGACCAGCCCGAAGACGCCCAGCGCCTCGTTGTGCACGGCCCACGGGTAGAGGAAGACGATCTCGATGTCGAAGACGATGAAGAGCATCGCCGTCAGGTAGTACTTGACCGGGAAGCGGCCCCCGGTGAGGGGCTGGTCGACCGGCTCGATGCCGCACTCGTAGGCCTCGAGCTTGGCCCGGTTGTAGCGGCGCGGCCCGACGTACGGGGCGGCGGTGACCGAGAACAGCGCGAACGCCGCGGCCAGGGCGAAGAGCCCGACGATCGGGACGTAGTTCGAGAGCATCAGCGGCACCCTACGGTGAGGACGATCACGTTCCGTGCAGGGCCGGAACGCGTACGGAGCGTGTTGATACGCGTGTGACGGGACATGTCAGACCGCCGGCGCCAGACGCGTGAGGACGGCGATGGCGCGGTCCACGGCGTCGCCGTCCCGGCCGTCGCTGAGGTTGCCCATCAGCCGCAGCGCGGCGTTCACCAGCGCGGGCCGCTTGAGGCCGTGCGCGGTCGCGAACCGGACCACGTCCGGGCGGGCGAGCAGGGCGAGGAAGCCGACGCCGAGCCGGTGGTGCCGCCCGTAGGCGGCGCGCAGCCGGTCGGGGTAGCGGCGCAGCACCGACTCGCGCGCGAGCCCCTCGGGTCGGGCGAGCGCGTCGGCCGCCGTCTCCGCGGCCATGCGCCCGGTCTCCATCGCGTAGCTGATGCCCTCGCCGTTGAACGGGTTGACCGTGCCGGCGGCGTCGCCGGTGAGCAGCAGGCCGCGGGTGTAGGCCGGCTGCCGGTGCAGGGCCATGGGCAGGCCCGCGCCGCGGAGCGGGGTGACCGCGTGCTCCTCGCCGAGGCGGTCCTCGGCGGGGAAGGTGTCCAGCCACCGGCGGAGGACGTCGCGATGGTCGCCGCCGTCGGCCCGCCGGGTGTCGAGCAGCCCGAAGCCGACGTTGGCCGTGCCGTCGCCCATGCCGAAGATCCAGCCGTAGCCGGGCATCGACTCGGCGGTGGGTCCGCCGGGGGCGAGGTCGAAGGAGATGTCGAGGTAGTCGTCGTCGGTCCGGGGGCTCTCGACGTAGCGCCGGACGGCGATCCCGAGCGGACGGTCCTCCCGGCGGTCCAGGCCCAGCGACTTCGCCAGGCGCCCGGAGAGCCCTTCCGCGGAGACCACGAGCCGGGCCCGCACCTCGCCCGGCTGCTTGTCCGGCCCCGCCGTGAACCGGACGCCGGCGACCCGGCCCGCCTGGTCGAGCAGGGGGTCGGTGACCGTGACCTCGGTGTGCAGCCGCGCCCCGGCGCCCTGCGCGTGCGCGGCGAGGCGGGCGTCGAGCTCGCTGCGCCGGCAGACGAGGCTGTAGTCGGGCCAGTTGCTCAGCCGGGGCCAGTCGACCTCGACCACCCGGCCGCCGCCGGCCACGCGCAGGCCCTTGTGCCGCACCCAGCCGGACGTGTCGACGCCCATGTCGTCGAGCGCCTTGACCCCCCGCGGGGTGAGGCCGTCCCCGCAGACCTTCTCGCGCGGGAACGCGGCCTTCTCCAGGACGACGACGTCGAGGCCGGCCTGTGCCATCCACCACGCGGCACTCGACCCGGCAGGGCCCGCTCCGACCACGACCACGTCGGCGCGCGCGTCCGCGCCGAGCGGTGCTGCGATCGACGTGCCGGGCACCCCGCACCTCCTCGGATCGAGCTTGTGAATTGGTTCACAAGGTCAGGTGTTCCGAGTCTAGGCCGGACTGTGAGCAAGCTGACAGCACCCCCTGGCGATGCGCTCCGTCACAGCGCCTGCGGGGTGCCGTGCAGCGCGCTCCGGACCTCCTCGTCGGTGGTCTGCCCGAAGTCGCCGTAGGCCTGCCCGACCGCGCGGAAGGAGCGCGGGCTGAGCAGGCAGACCACCCGGTCGACGGTCGGCTCGAGGGTGGCGCACGCCCGCGGGGAGCCGACGGGAACGGCGACGAGGACGGAGGCCGGCCTGCCCGCGCGGACGGCGACGACGGCGGCGTGCATCGTGGCGCCGGTGGCCAGGCCGTCGTCCACCAGCACGACCGAGCGCGCCGCCACCTCGACCGGCGGCCTGTCGTCCCGGTACGCGGCCTCGCGGCGCCGCAGCTCCACCAGCTCCCGCCGGCCCACCTCCTCGAAGGTGGCGGCGTCCACGCCGGCCGCGAGCAGGACGGCGTCCACGCGCACGGTCTCGATGGCGTCGCCGACGGCCGCGATCGCACCCATGGCCAGCTCCGGCTGGCCTGGCAGGCCGAGCTTGCGCACGACGAGGACGTCGAGCGGTGCGCGCAGAGCGGCGGCGACCTCGGCCGCGACGACGACTCCTCCGCGCGGGAGACCGAGCACGAGCGGGGCGGTCAACTCCTCGCGGGCGAGGCGCTCCCCCAGCTCGCGCCCCGCGGCGCGGCGGTCGGCGAACGGCGGGCGCCCCACCGTGGCACCACGTCTACAGCGGCTCGGGCATGGGCGTCGGCGGGGGCGCTGTCGGGTCGGAGGGGTCCGGCGTCGGGAAGGGCGCGGGCACCGGAGGAGGCACGGGGTCCGTCGGCGACGGCGAGGGACCCGGCGGCTGCGGCGGAGGCGGCGGGGTCGTCATGGACCGACGCTACGGCCGGACGACACCTATCGGTACCCCGACCGCCCTCGCTCCAGCGGCGGTCCGCCGAAACCGATCTCGTTGCCGTCCGGGTCGCGGTAGATCAGCTTCCCGCGGCGAACGACCGCGAGCAGTTCAGCACCAGCGCCAGCTCGTCGGGCAGGAACTCACTCGTCCCCGGCACCGGCGAACCCGCACCCCGCCGCCGCGCACCCGGATGACCCGGCGGCGGGTCGTCGGTGTTCGCCCGGTCGGCCGCCAAGCCCATGACCAGCTCCGCCTCGTAGGCGGCATCCATCGCCTTCCGCGCCTGCACCCGCTGCAGCTCCGCGGCCTTCTCCGCCGATCGAGCTCAGCGCTGGTCACGGGTCGAACAGACGTACGGGGTACGACAGTTCTCGTGCGATCCGGCAGCGCGGCCCGAGTTGTTCAGACCTTGCGGGCGCGGTGCAGGGCCACGATGCCGCCGGTGAGGTTGTGCCAGGCGACCTCACCCCAGCCGGCCTCCTGCACCTTCGTCGCGAGCGCGGCCTGGTCGGGCCAGGCGCGGATCGACTCGGCGAGGTAGACGTAGGCCTCCGGATTGCTCGACACCGCGCGTGCGATCCGCGGCAGCGCCTTCATCAGGTACTCGGTGTAGACGGTGCGGAACGGCGTCCAGGTCGGCGACGAGAACTCGCAGACCACCAGCGTGCCGCCCGGCCGGGTCACCCGGTGGAACTCCCGCAGCGCCGCCGACGGATCGGCCACGTTGCGCAGCCCGAAGGAGATGACGACGCCGTCGACGCTCTCATCGGCCAGCGGCAGCGCCATCGCATCACCGGCGACCTTGGGCACCGGCCGCGCCGCGCCCGCACGCAGCATCCCCTGGGAGAAGTCGCAGGCGATCGCGGTCACCCCGCCCGCGGCGAGCTCGACGGTCGACACCGCCGTCCCGGCGGCGACGTCCAGCACGGTCTGCCCGCTCCGGGCACCCAGAGCCTCGCGTGTTGCCCGGCGCCAGGACGCGTCCAGCCCCGCGGAGAGCACGGTGTTCGTGACGTCGTAGCGCTTCGCCACCCGGTCGAACATGGCCGCGACGTCGGCCGGCCGCTTGTCCAGGCCCGCCCGCACCCCGGCAGTGTGTCCGCTCTCTCGCCGGTCTCCCACGGCACCGACGCTACCGGGCTGCCTACGCTGGGGTCGTGACAGCGGCCGCCCTGACCTCGCCCGCGGCCGCCGCGCGCACCGTCACGACCGTGCGGACCGAGGCGGCCGGCGAGCTCCTCGACCGGCTCCCGGCCGAGGGCGCGCTCTCATGGGTGCGCCGCGGCGAAGGCCTGGTCGGCTGGGGCGAGGCCGCCCGGCTGGAGGTCACCGGCCCCCGCGCGCTGGAGGACGCCGCCGCCTGGTGGGCGGCGTACACCGACGGCCTGGACACCGACGACGAGCTCGGCGTGCCCGGTTCGGGGCCGGTCCTGTTCGCCAGCATCGCCTTCGACCCGACGGCCGGGACGTCGGTCTTCGTCGTCCCCGAGGTCGTCCTCGGCCGGCGGGACGGCGTGGCCTGGCTGACCACGGTCGGCGACGTCGACCCGCGCGACGTCCTGTTCCCGGTGCACTCCGCCGACGGGGCCGCACCCCGGCTGCGCTACGCCGACGGCGCCCTCGACCCTGTGAGCTGGTGCGCCGCCGTCGCCACCGCCGTGAAGCGGATCGACGCCGGCGAGCTCCGCAAGGTCGTGCTCGCCCGTGACCTGCTCGTCTCCGCCGACGTGCCGCTCGACCCGCGGAGGCTGCTGCACAAGCTGGCCGCGCGCTTCCCCGACTGCTGGACGTTCTCCGTCGACGGGCTGCTCGGCGCCACCCCCGAGCTGCTGCTGCGGCGCACCGGCCGGGAGCTCTCGGCCCGGGTGCTCGCGGGCACCGCCCCGCGCGGGGCCGGGGCCGACGACGACCGGCTCGCCGCCGCGCTCATCGGCTCCGCCAAGGACCGCGCCGAGCACGCCCTGGCGGTCGACTCCCTGGTCGAGGCGCTCGAGCCGTTCTGTGCGATGCTCGACGTCCCCGCGGAGCCCGAGCTCCTCACCCTCGCCAACGTGCGGCACCTGGCCAGCGACATGACCGGCACCCAGCGCCGGACGGGCGCACGAGGCCGGGCCGGCCTCCTGGAGCTGGTCGGGGCGGTGCACCCCACCGCCGCGGTGTGCGGCACCCCGACACCGGACGCCGCCGCCGTCATCGCCGAGCTCGAGGGCATGGACCGCGGCCGCTACGCCGGGCCGGTCGGCTGGCTCGACGCCCGCGGGGACGGCGAGTTCGGCCTGGCCCTGCGCTGCGCCGAGCTGGTCGGCGACGACAGCGCCCGGCTGTTCGCCGGCTGCGGGATCGTCGCCGGCTCCGACCCGTCCGCCGAACTGGCCGAGACCCAGTCGAAGTTCGCCGCCTTCCAGGCCGCGCTCGAGGGTTAGCCCAGCGCGGCGGCCGCGGCCGCGCGCAGCTCTCCGGCCAGGGCCGCCTCGGCGCGCTGGTCGGTCCGGACGACGACGACGCGCGGGCCGCCGAGCGCGAGCGCGCCCGGCAGCTCGTCGGCCGACGTCACCCGCGACGCGGCCCAGCCCAGCGCCTCGGCCACCGCGACCAGGTCCTGCCCGTGCGGCGTCCCGAACACCCGCCGGTAGTCGCGCGCATGCCGGTCCCCGCCCGGCTCGAGCTGGGCGAAGATCCCGCCGCCGTCGTTGTCCGGGACGACCACGGTCAGGTCCGGCGCCGGCTCGCCCTCGCCGACGAGCAGCCCGGTCAGGTCGTGCAGGAACGTCAGGTCGCCCATCAGCGCGAACGCCGGGCCGCCGTGCACCGCGGCCGCGCCGACCGCCGTCGAGATCGTCCCGTCGATGCCGGCGACGCCCCGGTTGGCCAGCACGCTGAGGTCGCAGCGCGGCACCGCCAGCCGGTCGACGTCGCGCACCGGCGTCGAGGAGCCGAGGACGAACAGCGCGCCGGACGGCAGCACGGCGACGACGTCCCGCGCGAGCCGGGCGGCCGTGAGATCGGGAGCGGCGTCGAGCACGGCGTCGACGGCGGTACCGACGAGCGAGCCCGCTCGCTGCCACTCGGCCGCCCAGGCCGGGTCGGCCGCCTCCCGGCCGCGCCGGGCTCCGAGTGCGGCTGCGACGGAGCGGCTGCTCCGCCCGGCGTCCGGCCAGCGCGGGGACGCGGCCACGGTCTCCACCTGCACCGCGGGATCGGCCAGCAGGGCGTTGACCGGCCGGGACAACGTCGGCCGGCCCACGACGAGCACCCGCTCGGGCCGGTGCTCCGCGAGCCACGCCGGCACGCCGAGGAGCAGGGCGCCGCCCCGCACCGCCGTCGGCCCCCACGCCCCGCTGGACGGCTCCGCGACCACCGGCCAGCCGAAGGTCGCGCCGAGCTCGGCTGCCTCACGGCCGAGCGCGGGAGGCCCGTCGCCGCCCACCACCAGGGTGCGGCGACCCCGCATCGGGGAGACGCCCGTCGCGGCCAGCACGGGAACCGCCGCGGTCCAGGGGGCGCCACCGGGCCGCCCGGCCCAGGGATCCGTCAGCCCGGCCGGTTCGTCGTCGGGCAGCAGCGGCTCGCGCAGCGCGAGGTTCAGGTGCACCGGACCCGCGTCCCCCGACAGCGCCCCTCGGGCGGTGAGCAGCGCCTTGGCGACCAGCGACCGCCAGTACCGGTTCTGCTGCGCCTCGCGGCCCTCCTCGGGGACGCCGACGTCGGCGGCCCACCGGACGGCGCCGCCGTAGAGACCGGCCTGCTCGATGGTCTGGTTGGCGCCGGTGGCCCGCAGCTCCGGCGGGCGGTCGGCGGTGAGCGCCAGCAGCGGCACCCCGCTCGCGTCGGCCTCGAGGACGGCGGCGTGCAGGTGGGCCGCCGCGGTCCCCGACGTGGTGAGGACGGGAACGGGGCGGCCAGAGGCCTTCGCCAGGCCGAGCGCGAGGAACGCCGCCGTCCGCTCGTCGATGCGCACGTGCAGCCGCAGCCGGCCGTCCCGCTCGGTGGCGGCGAGGGCCAGGGCGACGGGCGCCGACCGGGAGCCGGGCGCCAGGACGGCGTCCGTGACGCCACCCCGCACGAGCTCGTCGACGAGGACCCGGGCGAACGCGGTCGCCGGGTTCACGCGGCCGTCACCGCGTCGAGCCGGGCCCGCCAGCGCGCGTCGGTGGCCGCGTCGGCGGCGACGGCGTCCAGCCGGTCGGGCTCCGGCCGCAGCACGGGCAGGGCGCCGTCGACAGGGAGCAGGGGTGACGACGTCACGTCGTCGGTGAACAGCGCGACGGTGGCCAGCCCGCAGGCGAACGGCAGCTCCGGCAGGGCGGCGGCGAGCGCGACCCCGGCGGCGATCCCGACGGAGCTCTCCAGCGCCGACGACACCACGCACGGCAGGCCGTGCGCCTCGGCGACCCGCAGCGCCGCGCGCACCCCGCCCAGGGGCTGCACCTTGAGGACGACGACGTCGCACGC
>DASQTE010000063.1:0-6071 GCA_035642035.1 Blastococcus sp. | reverse complement strand
TGCTGGTGCCCCGCCCCGTCGGGTTCGCGCTGTGGGGCGCGGCCGTGCTGGTGGAGGCGCTGGTCCCGCTGGTCGCCACCCGGCACTCCGCCGACGTCCCGCTGCACGTCGAGCACCTGCCGGAGCGGTTCGCCCTCTTCGTCATCCTCGTGCTGGGCGAGTCCGTCGCGGGCATCGCGCACGGCCTGTACGACGCGGAGTGGACGCCGTCGGCGGTCCCCGTCGCCGTGCTGGCGTTCGTCCTGGCCGCCGCCCTCTGGTGGAGCTACTTCGACCTGGCCGGCGCCCGAGCCAAGCGGCTGCTGAACGAGGCCGGCGGCGAGCACAGCGACCGCCGGCACGACGTCTACGTCTTCGGCCAGCTGCCGCTCACCCTGGCGCTGGCCACGGTCGGCGCGGCCATCGAGCTCGCCGTCGTCGAGAGCGGGGAGGGGGAGGTCCCGGCCGGGACCCGCCTGCTGCTGGCCGGCGGGGTCGCGGTCTACCTCGTGTCGATGACCATCACCGACGGCGGGATGTCGAAGGGCGCGCGCCGCGGGTGGTGGTGGCCGCTCGTCGCCGCCGCGCTCGCCGGGCTGGACGCCGTCCTCGAACTGCCCGCCGTCGTGGTGGTGGGTGCGCTGGCGGCGCTGCTGGTCGCCGTCGTCGTGGTGGGGGCGGCCGAGCGGTCGCGCGGGCGCATGGACGTCGAGCCGGTCTGAGCCGGAAACCGGTTGACCGTCGTCCCAGGCTGGACGCGTGCGACTGACCTTCTCCCGGATGGCCGACCGCCGTCCCGTCGAGACGCTCGTCGAACGGGACGACGGCGTCGTCTTCGCCATGCGGGGTGCCGGGGGCGGCTCGGACCTGCCGCACGACCTGGTGCACGCGCTGGTGGAGACCGAGCTGGGGATCGCCGACGGGATCTGGGGCTGCGTCGCCGACGGCGTGGTGTGGAACAGCATGCGGCTCGTGTCCGGCCGTCAGCCGCCGCACGCCGCCGAGCGGTCGGCCCGCCTCAAGGAGGAGCGGGCCGCCGCGATCGGCCGGGCCGAGGCCGTGGCCGACCTGGTCTCCCGCCTGGCCCGCGGCGCGGAGGTGCTGCCGGGGGAGGTGGCGGCAACCGGACTGGCCCCCGACCGGGTCGACGCGGCGGCCGCGGCGCTGCGCTCCGCCGGTCGCCGGTGGGGCGGCCTCCGGCCGGGCGAGACCCTGCCGCTGACCTGGTCCGTCGGGCCGGGCGGACCGCGACGGAGGTCACGCGGTCGCAGCGGGTGATCCCGGCCTCGATGTCGCCGCAGCGGCCTGCCGGGGCCCGACGGCCGTGGCACCCTCGATCCGTGACACGCGTGGGGCTGGTGCTGGGCGGCGGGGGAGTGGTCGGTCAGGCCTACCACTCGGGTGTGCTCGCGGTGCTGCAGCACGACTTCGGTTTCGACGCCCGCACCGCCGACGTCATCGTCGGCACGTCGGCCGGGTCCATCACCGGCACGTTGCTCCGCCTGGGCGTCTCCGCCGAGGACCTGGCCGCCTGGACGGTGAAGGCGCCGCTGTCCGGTGACGACGACGTCCTGCAGCAGATGGCCGAGGCGACGCTCCCCGAGCTGGCGCCGTTCCGGCCGCTGGAGCTGCTGCGCCGGCCGATGCGGCTGCCCGGCCGGCACATGGTCGCCCGCGCGCTCAGCCGGCCGCTGCAGTTCCGGCCGATGGCCGCGGGCCTGACCCTGCTGGCACCGGGGCGGCACGACATCCTCGAGCAGCTGTCCGCCCTCCGGGAGCTCGAACGCCCGGAGTGGCCGGAGCCGGACCTCTGGATCTGCGCGGTGCGCCGGCGGGACGGCCGCCGGGTGGTGTTCGGCCGCCCCGGGTCACCCGAGGCGCCGATCCACCTGGCGATCGGTGCGTCCTGCGCGGTGCCCGGCTACTTCGCCCCCGTGCAGATCGGCAGGCACAGCTACCTCGACGGCGGGGTGCACTCACCGACCAACGCCGCCATCCTGCGCGGCCAGGGGCTCGACGTCGTCATCGTGATCGCGCCGATGAGCGGCCCCGCCGGCTGGCGGCCCGGGGTCTTCCCGTCCGTCCGCCGGTACTCCGACCGCCTGCTGCGGCAGGAGGTGCGGGCGCTCGAGGCGGAGGGCATCCGGACCGTCGTCTTCACACCCGGCTGGGGCGAGCAGCGGGTGATGGGCACCGACATGATGTCGCGGGAGCGGCTGGACGAGGTGATCCAGCAGTCGTTCCTCACCGCCGGGGCGTACGCCGGCACCCGCGAGGTCGCCGCGCTGTTCCGCTCGATCTCGGGGCGCGAGCACTGACCGAGGAGCCGGCCGCGGCCGGGAGCAGCAGCCCCCGCGTCCCCGTCACCTACGAGCGCTGCGACCACGTCGCCGGCCCCTTCTTCCACGGGACGAAGGTCACGCTCGAGGTGGGCGACGAGCTGGTCCCCGGCCACGGCTCCAACTTCCAGGCCGGCCGGGTGTCGAACAACGTCTACTTCACCGCGCTCGTGGACACGGCCGTCTGGGGAGCTGAGCTGGCGACGGCGCTGGCCGGGGACGGCGCGCGCGGGCGCATCTACGTCGTGGAGCCCCTGGGTCCGTTCGAGGACGACCCCAACGTGACCGACAAGCGGTTCCCCGGCAACCCCACCCAGTCCTACCGCACCCGCCACCCGCTGCGCGTCGTCGGCGAGGTGGACGGCTGGGAGGGGCACGAGCCGGCCGTCCTGGAGGAGATGCTGGCGAGCCTGGCGCGGATGCGCGAGCAGGGGCTGGACGTCATCGAGGACTAGGCGCCGTCGCCCGCGCGCTCCCGCGAATCAGCCGTTGAGCTCGAGCACCTGCGTCGTCTCGGCGCGCAGCTGGGCGAGCAGCGCCGGCTCCTCGGACAGCCGGTGGCCGAAGGACGGGATGGCCTCCTGAAGCGCCGGTCGCCAGGCCGGGATCCGGTCCGGGAAGCACCGCTCGAGCAGGGTGAGCATCGCCGACACCGCCGTCGAGGCGCCGGGGGAGGCGCCGAGCAGGCCGGCGATGGAGCCGTCCCCGCCCACGACCAGCTCGGTGCCGAACTGCAGGACGCCGCGGCCGGTCGCCGGGTCGCGCTTGATGACCTGGACCCGCTGGCCCGCGGTGATCATGTCCCAGTCGGCCTGCTCGGCCAGGGGCACGAAGTCGGTCAGCGTCGCGTGGCGGGCCGCCCGCGACTGGAGCAGCTCCTTGACCAGGTACTTGGTCAGGCCCAGCTCGGTGCGGGCGACGCCCAGCATGGAGCTCAGGTTGTCCGGCTTGACGCTGAGCGGCAGGTCGAACATCGACCCGGCCTTGAGGAACCTGGGCGAGAAGCCGGCGTAGGGACCGAAGAGCAGCGAGTGGTCGCCGTCGATGAGGCGGAGGTCCAGGTGCGGCACCGACATCGGCGGGGCACCGACGGCGGCCTGCCCGTAGACCTTGGCCTGGTGGCTGCCCACGAGCTCGGGCGAGGCGGTGCGCAGGAACATGCCGCTGACCGGGAGGCCGCCGAAGCCGCGGATCTCGGGGATGCCGGCCTTCTGCAGCAGCGGCAGGGCGCCGCCACCGGCGCCGACGAACACGAAGCGGGTGCGCACGGTGCGGCGCTCGCCGGTCCGGGTGTCCCGGACGGTGACCGTCCAGCGGCCGTCGGACCCGCGGTCGAGGTCCTGCACGCGCTGGCTGGTGTGCACGACGACGCCGCGGCTGTCGGCGTCCTCGAGCAGCAGCCGGGTCAGGGAGCCGAAGTTGACGTCGGTGCCCGCGACCGAGCGGGTGGCGGCGACGACCTGCGAGGGGTCGCGGCCGGCCATCATCAGCGGGATCCACCGCCCGAGCTCGGCCGGGTCCTCGGTGTACTCGAGCCCCTGGAACAGCGGCTGGGCGGAGAGCGCCTCGTGGCGGGCGCGCATGTAGCGGCGGCCCTCCTCGCCAGTGACGAAGCTCAGGTGCGGGACCGGGGTGATGAACTCCTTGGGGGAGCCGGTCATCCCGCCGCGCACCAGGTAGGACCAGAACTGGCGGGAGACCTGGAACTGCTCGTTGATCGTGACGGCCTTGGACGGGTCGACCCGGCCGTCCGGACCGGCGGGCGTGTAGTTCAGCTCGCAGAGCGCGGCGTGGCCGGTGCCGGCGTTGTTCCAGGGACCGGAGCTCTCGCCGGCGACCTCGTCGCCGGACTCGAAGACGGTGACGCTCCACTGCGGCGCGACGACGTTGATCAGCGCGGCCAGCGTGGCGCTCATGATGCCGCCGCCGACGAGGACCACGTCGGGGTTCGCGCTGTCGGGTACGCCGCCGGCTGCTACGCCGCCGCTCTCGGAAGTCACGTCTGCCTCTCCGGCCGTCCAAGGGAAGTGCGCCGCAGCGCCGTCCTCCCGATCGTCGGACGAAACGACCGGTGACATGCAGTCCTGGCGGTGTGAGGAATCCCAAGCGCGTGAGCTTGGCCATACTCCGGGCTCGTTCAGGGCCGTTTCCCGGTGCCGGGGGCCCGGACGGCGGTGTCTCCTTCGCCACCCTTCCCCCGTCCGGAGGACCGGCGGCTCGGGAGCTCAGTCGAGGCAGACGCCGTCCAGGTAGCGCCACTGGCCGCCCTCGCGGACGAACCGGCTGTTCTCGTGCTGCGCGCCGGCCCGTCCCGCCACCACGTGGTGCGCCCGGAACTCCACCGTGCCCTCCGCTCCTAGTGGCGAGCCGCCGGTGGTGCCGAGCACGTCCAGTCCGGTCCAGCGCACGTCGTCGTCGAGGGTCAGCGACCCCGGGCGGGTGGTCGAGTGCCAGGTGGCGAGCAGGTAGGCCGCATCCCCGACGGCGAAGGCGCTGTACCGCGAGCGCATCAGCTGCTCCGCCGTCGCCGCGGTCGCCGTCCCGTCGTGCAGCCGGCCGCAGCAGTCGGCGTAGGGCAGGCCGGAACCGCACGGGCAGCGTCGGGAGGGCACCGGTCCAGTGTGCCGGGACGAGGTGGGGCAGCATCCCGGGCATGACGACGACGGGGCCGGCGTGGGTCCAGGACGCGATCTGGTGGCACGTCTACCCGCTGGGGTTCGTCGGTGCCGAGCGGAAGGCGGCCCCGGACCAGCCCGTCGTCCACCGGCTGGGCCACCTCGCCGGGTGGCTCGACCACGCCGTCGAGCTCGGGGCGTCGGGGCTGGCGCTCGGCCCGGTGTTCGCCTCGGAGACGCACGGCTACGACACCACCGACCACTTCCGCGTCGATCCCCGGCTGGGGGACGAGGCGGACCTCGACGCGCTGATCTCCGCCTGCCACGAACGCGGCCTGCGGGTGCTGCTGGACGGGGTGTTCAACCACGTCGGGCGGGGCCACCCGGCGTTCCGGGCGGTGCTGGAGCAGGGACCGGACGCGCCCACCGCCTCCTGGTTCCGGCTCCGCTGGCCCGGCGGCGGGTGGCGTCCGGGTCTCGAGCCGGGGTACGACGACTTCGAGGGGCACTCCGCCCTCGTGGCGCTGGACCACGACGAGCCGGCCGTGGCGGACCACGTCGTCGAGGTCATGACCCACTGGCTCGGCCGGGGCGTGGACGGCTGGCGGCTGGACGCCGCCTACGCCGTCCCGACGTCGTTCTGGGCGGGCGTCGCCGACCGCGTGCGCGAGCGGCACCCCGGCGCCTACCTCGTGGGCGAGGTCATCCACGGCGACTACGCCGGCTTCGTGGCCGCATCTCGGCTGGACGCCGTCACCCAGTACGAGCTGTGGAAGGCGGTCTGGAGCTCGCTGAACGACGCCAACTTCTTCGAGCTCGACGCGGCGCTCGCCCGGCACGGCGGCTTCCTCGACTCCTTCGTGCCGTACACGTTCCTCGGCAACCACGACGTCACCCGCATCGCCAGCCGGCTCACCGACGAGCGGCACCTCGCGCACGCCCTGGCCGTCCTGCTCACGACCGGCGGGACCCCCGCCGTCTACGCCGGCGACGAGCACGCCTTCCGCGGGGTCAAGGAGGACCGCGCCGGTGGGGACGACGCCGTCCGCCCGGCGTTCCCCGAGGCGCCGGGGGAGCTCTCCCCGCTGGGCCTGCCCACGTTCGCCCTGCACCAGGAGCTGCTCGGCCTGCGCCGCCG
>DASQTE010000062.1:0-2990 GCA_035642035.1 Blastococcus sp. | reverse complement strand
GCAGCACTACCGGGACCTGGGCGCGACCCCCCTGCTGGTCGGCGTGGCCGATCCCGCCGACGACGGCCGCCTCGACCACGCCCGCGACGCCTTCGGCATCGCCTGGTCCACCTCGGACTGGCAGGAGCTCGTCGACCATGCCGACATCGACCTGGTCTGCGTCGCCGGCCCGAACTACACCCACCGGGACGTGGCCGTGGCCGCCGCCAAGGCCGGCAAGCACCTCTGGATCGAGAAGCCCGCCGGGCGCAACCTCGCCGAGACGCAGGAGATCGCCGACGCGGTCGCGGCCGCCGGCGTCGCCTCCGCCGTCGGCTTCAACTACCGCAACGCCCCCGCCGTCGAGCTCGCCCGCGACCTGGTCGCCGCCGGCCGGATCGGCGAGGTCCGGCACGTCCGCGTCCAGCTGCTCGGCGACTACTGCGCCCACCCCGACGGTGCCCTGACGTGGCGCTTCGTGCGGGACCTCGCCGGCAGCGGCGTGATCGGGGACCTCGCCTCGCACGGGTACGACCTGGCCCAGTACGTCGTCGGCCCGATCGCCGCCCTGATCGCCGAGGCGTCGACGTTCATTCCCCGGCGTCCCCAGGCGGTCGGCGCCTCGTCGCACTTCTCCCGCGGAGCGGGCGGCCCACTGCTGCCGGTCGAGAACGAGGACCACGTCCTGGCCATGCTGCGGTTCGCATCGGGGGCCCGCGGCGTCCTGGAGGCCAGCCGCGCGTCGGTCGGCGAGCAGAACTCCTACGGGATCGAGGTGCACGGCAGCACCGGGTCCCTCGCCTGGGACTTCCGGCGCATGGGGGAGCTGCGAGTGTGCCTCGACCAGGACTACCAGGCCGCGTCCTGGGCCACCCACCGCGTCGGCCCCCGCGACGGCGAGGCCGCGGCGTTCCAGCCGGACACGGCGATCCCGCTCAGCTTCGACGACCTCAAGGTGATCGAAGCCAAGCGGCTGCTCGCCTCGATCGTCACCGGCACACCCGCCGGCGCGACCATCGCCGACATGGTGCAGGCCGCCCGGCTCGTCGACGCGACGCTCCGCTCCAACACCGAGAAGCGCTGGATCACCCCGTGAATAGGAAGGCCGACACCATGACCGACGGTCAGCTCCTCATCGACGGCGAATGGGTCCCGAGCACCGGTGGACGGGTCGAGGAGATCCGCTCCCCGTACGACGGCCGTGTCGTGGGGCAGGCGGCCATCGCCGACCTGTCCGACGCCGACAAGGCCCTCGCCGCCGCCGAGCACGGCGCGGCGGTGTGGCGGGAGACGCCCGCCCACGCCCGCTTCGACATCCTGATGCGCGCGGCGACGCTCGTGGAGGAACGTGCCGAGACCATCGCCGCGCTCCTGTCCGCCGAGAACGGCAAGACCATCACCGAAGCGCGTGGCGAGGTCGGCCGCGCGGCGGACATGATCCGGCTCGCCGGGTTCGAAGGCACCCAGCTCTACGGGGACAGCCTGCCGCTGGACGCGAACCGGGGCACCGGCCTGGACAAGGTGGGGTTCACGCTCCGTCAGCCTTGCGGCGTGGTCGTCGCGATCACCCCGTTCAACTATCCGTCGCTGCTGGTGCTGCACAAGGTCGCGCCGGCGTTGGCGGCCGGCAACGCCGTCGTCCTGAAGCCGGCCCGGACCACTCCGCTGACCGCGCTGGCCCTGGCCGCCGCGTTCGTCGACGCCGGGCTGCCCCCGGGCGTGCTCAACGTCCTCACCGGCCCAGGCGGCGAGCTGGGTGACGCCCTGGTCTCCGACCCGCGGGTGCGCAAGGTGTCCTTCACCGGCTCCACCTCGGTCGGTGAGCACATCGCCCGCACCGCCGGGGTGAAGAAGCTGTCCCTCGAGCTCGGTGCCTCCTGCCCGGTCGTGGTCCTTCCCGACGCGGACGTGGAGGTCGCGGCCAGCGCGATCGCGGCCGGCGGCTACATCAACGCCGGCCAGGTGTGCATCTCGGTGCAGCGCGTCATCGCCCACCCGCAGGTGCACGGCGACCTCCTGGACGCGCTCGTCCCGAAGGTCGAGGCGATACCGCTCGGCGACCCGGCTCAGGACGCCACGCGGCTGGGGACCCTCATCAGCGAGGCTGAGGCCCGCCGGGTCGAAGGCGCGCTCCGCGCAGCCGTCGAGGGGGGAGCCAGGCTGCTCACCGGCGGCCGGCGCGACGGTGCCGTCCTCAGCCCCGCCGTCGTCGACGACGTCGCCCCGAGCGCTCCGCTCAACCAGGAGGAGCTGTTCGGGCCCGCGGTTGCGGTGTCGACCGCCGAGGACTGGGCCACCGCCATCGCATTTGCCAACTCCACCCCGTACGGGTTGGGCGCTGGCGTGTTCACCAAGGACGTCAGCGCCGCCGTACGAGCCATGCGGCAGATCGACGCGGGCGTCGTCCACATCAACTGGACCCCGTTGTGGCGGGCCGACCTCATGCCGTACGGCGGCCTCAAGGCCTCTGGCATCGGCAAGGAAGGCTTCCGCACCGCCGTCTCGGAGATGACCGAGGAAAAGACGATCATCCTGCATGGCCAGCCCTGGTGACCCCCTGCGTCCCGCGGAGAACGACATGACGAACCGCACGCTGCGCCTGACCACTGCCCAGGCTCTGGTCCTGTATCTGTCCAAGCAGTACAGCGTCGCCGACGGCGACCGCCGCCGCCTGATCCCGGCCGCACTGGGGATCTTCGGCCACGGCAACGTCGCCGGACTCGGCCAGGCGCTGGACCAGTACGCCGACGACCTGCCGTTCATCCAGGGCCGGAACGAGCAGGGCCTGGTCCACATCGCCAGCGGGTTCGCCAAGGCCTCGAAGCGCCGCGCCGCCCTGGCCGTCACCGCGTCCATCGGGCCCGGCGCACTCAACATGGTCACCGGCGCCGCTCTGGCCACGGTCAACCGGCTGCCGGTTTTGCTGCTGCCCGGTGACACCTACGCCACCCGCCGGCAGGGGCCCGTCCTCCAGCAGCTCCAGCACCCGATCGAGGCCGACGCCACCGTCA
>DASQTE010000061.1:0-2655 GCA_035642035.1 Blastococcus sp. | reverse complement strand
GGCGTCGTCCTCGTCGGGGCCGGGGTGCCCGCAGACGGTGTTCGTCCACATCCCGGGGAACGTCGCCTTGTCCACGGCCCGCCGGGTGATCAGCAGCCGCCCCGCGTCGTCGAAGAGGTAGGCCGAGAACGCGCGGTGCAGGGGGGTCTCCCCGTGGTGCACCAGCGGCTTGGGCATCGTGCCGATGGACCGTCCGTCGTCGTCGACGAGAACGATGAGCTCCTGGGCGGGCGGCGTCACGTTGCCATCGTCCCTGACCGCCGCCGGGCGTGCCGGGACGGCGCCCCTAGCACTCCTTCACGTGCTCGAAGGGCTCCTGGCACCCGCTGCACCGGCGCAGCGCCGTGCAGGCGGTGGCCCCGAACTCGCTGACCTCCTCGGTGTCCGCCGAGCCGCACAGCGGGCAGGCGACCGGGCGGCGTGGCTGCCCGAGGTCGAGCGGCACGGGCCCGGGCGACCGCGGGGCGGCGGCGCCCGGCGGCGCGATCCCGGCCTGTGCGAGCTTCCGCCGGCCCTCGGCGGAGATCGAGTCGGTGGTCCACGCCGGGTCGAGGACCGTGCGGACGTCGACCATCGCGAACCCCGCGTCGTGGAGGGTGTGCAGCAGGTCCGCCCGCATCACCCCCATCGCGGGACACCCGGCATACGTCGGCGTGATCTCGACGACGACCGTGCCGTCGTCCTCGGTCCGGACGTCGCGCAGCACCCCGAGATCGGCCAGCGTCAGGACGGGCAGCTCGGGATCGACGACGGTCCCGGCGACCACCCAGGGATCGACGCCCGCGTCCGACGCCCGCCGTCCGCCGCGCCGCAGCGTGCGCCCGCTCAGCACGTCGACCCGGGGCGCACGGGAACGGCGCGCGCGAGGGGCGGATCGATCGACAACGCAGCCCCTCTCCGTCGATTACCGACCAACTGGTCGGGAAACTCTACCCTGTTCTGAGACCTGAGTCACACACCCGGCCCCGGCGTCGACGGCGAACCCCCGTGCATGGCCGGGCGGGACCGCGGGGAAGAGTCACCTCGTGGACAGCTTCTGCCGCGACGGCCTGACCTTCGACGTCCTCGACGCCGGCCCTGCCGACGGCGAGCCGGTCGTCCTCCTGCACGGGTTCCCGCAGGACGCGACCGCGTGGGACGAGGTCGCCCCCGCGCTGAACCGGCACGGTCTGCGCACCCTGGCCCCGCACCAGCGCGGCTACTCCCCCATGGCCCGTCCGCGGGGGCGGTCGCGGTACACGATCCGCGAGACCGCGCAGGACGTCGTCGCACTCCTCGACGCCGCCGGCCTGCAGCGGGCGCACGTCGTCGGCCACGACTGGGGCGGCATCGCCGCCTGGGGGCTGGGCGCGTGGCACCCGGACCGGGTGCGGACGCTGACCGTCCTGTCGGTCCCCCATCCCGCCGCCATGACCAGGGCGATGGTGACCAGCGACCAGGCGCTGCGCTCCTCCTACGTGGGCCTGTTCCAGCTGCCCCTGCTGCCCGAGCGGCTGCTCCTCGCCCGCGGCGGGGCAGCTCTGCGCAGGCTGCTGCGCTCCGGCGGCCTCCCGCACGACGCCGTCGACCGGTACGTCGCCCGCATGCACGAGCCGGGCGCCCTCGCGGCCGCCCTCGGCTGGTACCGGGCACTGCCCTGGAGCGGCCGCGACCCGGTGGGCACGGTGCGGGTGCCGACGCTGCACGTCTGGAGCACCGGCGACGCCTTCCTCGGCCGGGCCGCGACAGAGGGCACCGGCCGGTTCGTCGAGGCCCCCTACCGCCTCGAGGTCCTCGACGACGTGACCCACTGGATCCCCGAGCTGGCGCCGGACCGGGTTGCCACACTGGTCACCGCCCACGTTCGCGCCGCCTGAGGAAGACGCCATGACCGCGACGGAGACCCAGCTCCCCCGCGCCGAGCGGCTCGATCGGCTGCCCTTCACCCGGGAGCACGGCCGCCTCGTGGTCGGGTCGGGACTCGGGTGGGCCTTGGACGCCATGGACGTCGGGCTCATCTCGTTCGTGATGGCGGCCCTCGCCGTCCAGTGGGACCTCTCGTCGACCCAGCTGTCGTGGATCGGGTCGATCGGCTTCGCCGGGATGGCGCTGGGCGCCACGCTCGGCGGCCTGCTGGCCGACCGGTTCGGACGGCGCCAGGTCTTCGCCACGACCCTGCTGATCTTCGGGCTGGCCACCGGGGCCGCTGCCCTGTCGTGGTCGATCGGCGCCCTGCTGGTGTTCCGCTTCCTCATCGGCCTGGGGCTCGGCGCGGAGCTGCCGGTGGCGTCGACGCTGGTGAGCGAGTTCGCGCCTGCCCGGGTGCGTGGCCGGGTGGTCGTGCTGCTGGAGGCGTTCTGGGCCGTCGGCTGGACCCTGTCGGCGCTGATCGGCTACTTCGTCGTGCCGCGCAGCGACGACGGCTGGCGCTGGGCCCTGGCGATCGGGGCGCTGCCGGCGCTCTACGCCGTCGTCGTCCGGCGCGGGCTGCCCGAGTCGGTGCGCTTCCTGGAGACCCGGGGCCGGGTCGAGGAGGCCGAGGCCGCCGTGCGCCGCTTCGAGGGCGCCGCAGGGGTGGCGCCGGTCCCCTCCCCGGTGCCGGAGCCGGTGCCCGCGCCGGGCCCGGGGGCGCTGTGGGCCCGCGGCTCCCGCAGGCGCACCGGCGCGCTGTGGACG
>DASQTE010000060.1:0-6439 GCA_035642035.1 Blastococcus sp. | reverse complement strand
CGCTCGCAGAGCAGGGCGGAGTTCTCGAGATCGGTGTCGCCGCCCTCGATCCAGTGCAGCAGGTGGTGGACGTCGCACCAGTAGGACGGCGCGTCGCAGCCGGCGAACACGCAGTGCCGGTCGCGGTGCTCGACCGCTCGGCGCAGCGGCGGGGGCACGACGCGCTTGCTGCGCCCGTAGTCCAACTGCTGGACCTCGGGTCCGAACACGATCCGGCTGATGCTGCCGTCGCAGGCCAGCATCCGGGCCCGGGCCGCGGAGATGGTCGCGCCGAAGCCGAGGCCGGCGGCCCGCGGGCCGGTCGCGGGATCTACCAGAGCGGCCAGCGGGATGGTGACGACCACGTGCGGCTTCACGGTTCGCAGGATCGGCGCGCGGCCGGCGGCGAGCGTGTTGTCGGCCCACTGCACCAGCGCGTCACCCAGCTGCTGGCTGCGGGTGCGCAGGTCGCCCTTGGGCCGGTCGGCCTGGACGAAGGACTCCAGCGCAGCGGAGACCTTCTCCCCGCCCACGGCGTCGAGCTCGAACCGGCCGCTGACGCTGCCGTCGGCGTGCTTGGCGATCGACAACGCGCGCTGCTCGGTCGGGTCGGGTTCGGGACCGTCGGGGTCGAGCAGGTCCAGGAAACGCTGCACGACCTGGCCGAGCGCGGCGTGCACCTGCGTGGCCGCGACGTCGGCGAGCACCGTGTCGATCGCGGCCAGGTCGATGCCCTGCCCGACCGCCTCGGCCTGCACGTCCACCGCGGCGACCGGGGCGATCACCGACACCTGCTCGGCGGTCACCGCGCCGGCGGCGAACGCCGCCGCGACCGCGGGCAGCGCCTCCAGCGCCCGGCCGTTGCAGACCAGCCGGCTCGCCTCCCGGGCCGAGAGCCGGACGTGGTTGCGCAGCCACGGCCGCATCGACGCGTGTCCGTCGTGCTCGGCGGCCTGCACCGCGTCGGCGCGGCGCACGGTGCGGGTCAGCTCCGCCGTCGCCCGGTTGACCAGCCGCGCCAGGCGCGCCGTCCGGTCGAGCAACCCCGGTCCGGTCAGGGCATCGAGGTCCTCGGCGCCGACCGTGTCCAAGGCGGTTTCCAGCTCGTCCACGACGCCTCCCACCCGTTCGATCAGGTGTTCGAAGTCTACCGCAGATCGAACCACGTCACGGCGCGAATCCCCAGGTCAGAAGCCTGTCCACAGATGTCACGGACGGCTGGATTCAGCCTCCCGGACGGGGTAGCAGCCCCCGTTCGACCGCGACCATCACCGGTCGGGTCCGGTCGTCGACGCCGAGCTTGGCGAAGACGCGCAGCAGGTGGGTCTTCACCGCCGCCTCACCGATGTACAGCTCCCGCCCGATCTCGGCGTTGGTGAGCCCGCGTCCCACTCCGGCGAGCACCTCCAGCTCGCGTGCCGTCGGCGCCTCCACCGCAGGCGCTCGCATCCGCGAGACCAACCGGGCCGCGACGGGAGGCGCGAGCACCGTCTCGCCGCGGGCGGCGGCGCGCACCGCGTCGGCGAGCTGGGGCAGCGGGGTGTCCTTGAGCAGGCGCGGCCTGTGTCGTGGTCATGCCATGACCCTGCTGCCGACGGGGCGCCGTCCGGGACCGTCGAACCGCTGGTAGCCCGTCCACCGATCGGTGGACAGCGGACGTCAGCCGGTCGCGGTCCCGTCCGGCGGCCGGGCGATCGACGCGGCGAGCCGCTTCGGCGCCAGGAGGCAGTAGCTGTCGGTCAGCAGCTCCGCGACCTCGTCCCAGTCGACGTCGTCGTCCAGGAACATGCCCACCTCGTCGCCGCGCCACGGCGCCGCGAAGAACGGCGGGCCGGTCCGGCGCAGCGTCTCGAGCTCGAGGCCCGACGACCGGAACGTGAGGATCCAGCGCGGGCCCGCCGTCCCGGCCGCGCGGGCGTGGGACTGCGGTCGCCCTGCCACGATCTCCAGCACGTGCGCGAACGTCCGTCCCCGGACCCGCCACCGCGTGCCGACCCACGCCCGCTCCTCGTACGCCTCCGGCAGACCGAGGGCGATCGGGCGCAGCCCGGCGAGGAACACCGACTCCACGTCCCACCTCCCCGGTCCACCCCGAGGATGGACCCGCCGTCCGACAGTTCAGGCCGAGGTCACGGCCGCCGTCCGGACGTGCGCCCGGAGGTGCTCGGCGGTCAGCGTCCCGGCCCCGAGCAGGTCCCCCGGCGTCCCCTGGAAGACGATCCGCCCACCGTCGTGACCGGCGCCCGGTCCTAGATCGATGACCCAGTCGGCCCGGGCGATGACGTCGAGGTCGTGCTCGACGACGACCACCGTCCGGCCCCCGTCCACGAGCCGGTGCAGCAGGCCGACGAGCCGGTCGACGTCGTCCATGTGCAGGCCGGTCGTCGGCTCGTCGAGGACGTAGACCGAGCTGTCCCCCGTCATCTCCACCGCCAGCTTGAGCCGCTGCCGCTCCCCGCCCGACAGCGTCGACAGCGGCTGGCCCAGCGTGATGTACGGCAGCCCCACGTCCGCCAGCGCGCCGAGCACCGGCTGCAGCGGCTTCTCGGTCAGGAACTCGCGCGCCTCGTCGACGGTCAGCGCCAGGACCTCGCTGATGTCCTTCCCGCGCAGCCGGTAGCCGAGCACCTCCTCGGTGAACCGCTTGCCCTCGCACGTCTCGCACACGCTGACGGCGGTGTCGAGGTAGGCGAGCTCGGTGTAGATCAGGCCCAGCCCCTTGCACTCCGGGCAGGCCCCCTCGGAGTTCGCGCTGAACAGCGCGGGCTTGACCCCGTTCGCCTTCGCGAACGACTTCCGGATCGTGTCGAGCATCCCGGTCCACGTCGCGGTGTTCGACCGGGTCGAGCCGCGGGTGAGCTTCTGGTCGACGACGACGACGTCCGGGTGCTGCTGCGGGAGGACGCCGAGAACCAGCGAGGACTTCCCCGAGCCGGCCACCCCCGTGACGACGGTGAGCACGCCCCGCGGGACGTCGACCGTCACGTCCTGCAGGTTGTGCAGCCGCGCGTGCTCGATGCGGAGCGCACCCTGCGCCGGGCGGGGCCCCGGGTTCGCCTCGTGCACCCGGTCGAGGTGCCGGCCGGTGAGCGTCCCCGAGGCGCGCAGGCCGCCCACCGTCCCCTCGTAGACGACGTGCCCGCCGTGCGTCCCCGCTCCGGGACCCATGTCGATCACGTGGTCGGCCACCGCGACGACCTCCGGCTCGTGCTCGACGACGATCACCGTGTTGCCCTTGTCGCGCAGCCGCAGCAGCAGCTCGTTGAGGCGCTGGACGTCGTGGGCGTGCAGGCCCACGGTCGGCTCGTCGAACACGTAGGTGATGTCGGTGAGGCTCGAGCCGAGATGCCGCACCATCCGCACCCGCTGCGACTCGCCGCCGGACAGCGTGGACGTCGACCGGTCGAGGGAGAGGTAGCCCAGCCCGATGCGCACCAGGTCACCCAGCAGCGCGGCGAGGCCGTCGAGCAGCCGCTTCAGCGGCACCGACTCGATGCGCTGGACGAACGCCAGCAGCTCGTCGACCTGCAGGGCGGCGCAGTCGGCGATGGAGACGCCGTCGATGCGGCAGTTGCGGGCCGGCTCGCTCAGCCGCGTGCCGCCGCACGCCGGGCACGGACCGGACGTGGTGATCCGCTCGATCGCCTTACGGATGTGCGGCTGGAGGTCGGCCAGTTCCTTGGTCAGGTAGGACCGCTGGAAGCTGGTGATGATGCCCCGGTAGGTGAGGTTCATCTTCCCGTACTTGAGCTTGACCTCGTCGCCGTAGAGCAGCTGCCGCCACTCCTCGTCGGTGTAGTCGCGCAGCTTCTTGCCCGTGTCGAAGAAGCCGGAGTGGGCGTAGATCGTCCACGGCCACGAGTCCACCGCGTGGCCGGGGAAGCGGATGGGGTCCTCGTCCAGGCTGCGGTCGCGGTCGAGCAGGGCGTCGACGTCGATGGTGCTGGCGCGCCCGAGCCCCTCGCACTCCGGGCACATGCCCTTCGGGTCGTTGAAGCCGAGCGCCGACGCCGGGTGCACCGCCGGCTCCCCCAGCCGCGAGTAGAGGATCCGCAGCAGCGAGGCCGCGTCGGTCGCCGTACCCACGGTGGACCGGGCGTTGCTGCCCATCCGGGCCTGGTCGACGACGATCGCCGCGGACAGGTTGTCGACCGAGTCGACGTCGGGCCGCCCGTAGTGCGGCAGGAAGTTCTGCACGAAGGCCGAGTAGGTCTCGTTGATCAGCCGCTGCGACTCGGCCGCGACCGTGTCGAAGACCAGCGAGGACTTGCCCGAGCCGGACACCCCGGTGACCACCGTGAGCGCGCGTTTCGGGATGTCCAGCGACACGTCGCGCAGGTTGTTCTCCCGCGCGCCCCGGACCTCGATCGCGCCGTACAGGGGATGCCCGTCGGTCACGTCCACCTCCACCTCTCGGTTTTCGCCGTCATCGTGGACGACTCCTCTGACATCGCCGACTGAGCGGTTCACCGGGACAAGCCCTGGAACCGGCGCACGCTGAGCACGGCGAACACGGCCGTCAGCACCACCGGCCAGAGGACGGCGAGCAGCATCGCGTGCTCGGTCGCCCAGCCACCTCCGGCACCGACGGGCGACCCGAACAGCTCGCGGACGGCGGTCACCGTCCCGGCGACCGGGTTCCACTCGGCGATCGTCGACAGCCACCCCGGCATCGAGGCGGCGGCGACGAACGCGTTGGACAGGAACGCGAACGGCCAGACGAGGATCTGCACGGCCATGACCGCACCCGGGTCACGCGTCAGCAGCCCCAGGTAGATCCCCATCCAGAGGAACGCCAGCCGGAGCAACAGCAGCAGCCCGACGGCGGCCAGCGCCGGGCCGAGACCCGCCGGCCGCCAGCCGATCGCCAGCGCGGCAGCGATCAGGACCACCAGCCCGACGACGGAGGACAGCATGTCGGCGAGGCAGCGGCCGGCCACCACCGCCGACGGCGCCATGGGCAGCGAGCGGAACCGGTCGGTGATCCCCCGCGCGGTGTCCGTGACGACGGCGGTCATGGTCGCCTCGACCCCGAAGACCATGGCCAGCGCGAGCATCCCGGGGACCAGGAAGTCGCGGTAGTCGCCGCCGCCGGGCACGACCATGCCGCCGCCCAGCAGGTACACGAACATCAGCAGCAGCAGGACCGGGAACAGCGCCCCCACCAGCACCGCGGCGGGTTGGCGGCGCCAGTGCGCCACGTCGCGCCCGGCCACGGCGACGGCGTCGACCACCGCCCAGCGGACCCGCTCCACGAGCCCCGGCTCGGTCAGGGATGCCTCCAGGGCGGTCATGCCGGCACCTCCGCGCGCTCGTCGTCCCGGCCGGTGATCCGCAGGTAGGCCTCGTCGAGGGTGGTCGGGCGGAGGACGACGTCGTCGACCGCGATGCCGGCCTCGTCCAGGGCCCGCACCACCGCCCCGACGACGCCGCGGCTCCGGGCCACCGGGACCACGACCCGCTCCCCCGGCCCTCCCTGATCGGCTACCGCCCGCAGGCTCACCGCCCGCCGCGCCACCTCGGCCGCCTCCCGCGCCCGACCGGGATCTGAGACCACCAGCTCCAGCCGGTCGCCGCCGATCGCGGCGGTCAGCTCGCGCGGGGTCCCCCGTGCCACGACCCGGCCGCCGTCCAGCACGCACACGTCGTCGGCCAGCTGCTCCGCCTCCTCCAGGTATTGGGTGGTGAGCAGCACGGTGGTCCCGCCGGCGACCAGCGCACGGACGGCGTCCCAGACGTCGCGCCGGCCGGCCGGGTCCAGTCCGGTCGTGGGCTCGTCGAGGAACAGCACCTCGGGTGCAAGCACGAGGCCCGCGGCGATGTCGAGCCGGCGCCGCATCCCGCCGGAGAACTCCCGCACGGGCTGCGCGCCGGTCCCGGTCAGCCCCACCTGCTCGAGGAGCTCGTCAGCGCGCACGCCGGCCGCCCGGCGGTCGAGGTGGTGCAGCCGCGCGAAGAGGACGAGGTTCTCGCGCGCCCCGAGGACGTCGTCCACCGCCGGGTGCTGCCCGATCAGGCCGATGCGGCGCCGGACCGCCCGAGGGTGCCGGACGACGTCGATCCCGGCGACCTCGACCCGGCCGGCGTCCGGCCGGGTCAGCGTCGTCAGCACGCGCACAGCCGTCGTCTTGCCCGCACCGTTCGGCCCGAGCAGCGCGCACACCGAACCACGGCGCACATGCAGGTCGACGTCGCCCAGCACCACCTTCTCCCCGTACCTCTTGATGAGTCCTGCCACCGAGATCGCGCCCGCCACCGGTTACCTCCGTACGCTGTACGTCATTGATGCTGGGCGATAACGTACGCCGTACGGAGATATTCCGCCAGCGGCTCCGAGGGGATGCAGGAGAGTGAGGACATGGCCACCGAGTTCACGGGCACCGGCGACCCGGCGCGCAGCATGGCGCTGCTCTGGCGCACCCCGTCGGACGACGGACCCAGGCCGGGTCCACGGTCCGTC
>DASQTE010000059.1:0-2282 GCA_035642035.1 Blastococcus sp. | reverse complement strand
GGCTCCTCCACGAGGGTCATGACTGCGCTCCGAGGGTGTCGGCGGCCGCGGACCGGCCGCTCATCTCGCCGGCGGCCTGCTGCACCGCCCGGACGATGTTCTGGTAGCCGGTACAGCGGCAGAGGTTGCCCTCGATGCCCTCGCGGACCTCGTCCTCGCTCGGGTCCGGGTTGTCGTTCACCAGGTCGATCGAGGCCATGATCATCCCGGGGGTGCAGAACCCGCACTGCAGGCCGTGCATCTCGTGGAACGCCTTCTGCATCGGGTGCAGTGTGCCGTTCGAGGAGATCCCCTCGATCGTGGTCACCTCGCTGCCATCGGCCTGGACGGCGAAGACGGTGCAGCTCTTCACGGCCTCGCCGTCGAGGTGGACGGTGCACGCGCCGCAGTTGCTGGTGTCGCAGCCGACGACGGTCCCGACCTTGCCGAGCTGTTCCCGCAGGTAGTGCACGAGCAGTGTCCGTGGCTCGACGTCGTCGCTGTAGGACGCCCCGTCGACCCGCACGTTGATCTGGGTCACCCGATCCTCCGCTCACAGGTGTGGCCCCGGTCACGTCCCGGGGTGCAGGCGGAGTCTGTACCGCAGAGCGCGGGTTAGGCCAGGCTCACTGGTCGCGCGGGGCCTCGTCCGGCGCGTGGATGCGGAAAAGTGCCGGAAAACCGGGCATCGCGGCCCGTCGAGCACGCCCGCAACGTTGCAGCGGGGTTGCAGCTCAGCCGACGGGGACCTGGCTCGCCGCCGGGGCCGACGCGGCGCTGCGCTGCTCGCGACGACGCAGGACGGCGGACATCACCAGCGGCACGAGACCCGCGGCGGCGAGGCCGGCGCCGACGGCGCTAGGGGCGCGGTAGCCCAGGCCGGCCGCGATCACCAGACCGCCGACCCAGGCGCCGAGGGCATTGGCCAGGTTGAGCGCCGAGTGGTTCAGGGCGGCGCCGAGCATCTGGGCCTCCCCCGCCGTCTCCATCAGCCGCAGCTGCAGCAGGATCGCCAGCGTCGACCCGCTGACCGACACCAGGAGGACCCCGACCACCAGCGCGGGCGCCCACGGCGCCACCAGCGCGGTGAGGGCGAGCACGACCATCAGCGCGATCAGCGCACCGGCGACCGAAGGGAACAGCGCCCAGTCGCCGAGCCGCCCGGCCAGCGCCGTCCCGACGACCCCGCCGATCCCGTAGACGAACAGGATGACGGGCAGGGTGCCGCGGGAGAGCCCCGCCACGTCGGTGACGAGCGGGGCGATGTAGCTGTAGAGCGCGAACATGCCGCCGAAGCCGACGATGCCGATCGCCAGGGTCAGCAGCACTTGCGGGCGGCGCAGGGCGCCCAGCTCGCCGCGGACGGTGGCCTCGGGCCGTCCCGGCGTCGACGGGACGACCGCCAGCACGGCCGCCATGGTGGCCGCCGCCAGGACGACGACGAGCCAGAACGCGGAGCGCCAGCCGAACGACTGGCCCAGCCAGGTCGCGGCCGGGACGCCGGCGACCAGCGCGACGGACAACCCGAGCATCACCGAGCTGACCGCCCGGCCGTGCAGCCGCGGCGCGACCAGCGAGGCGGCGACGAGGGAGGCGACGCCGAAGTAGGCGCCGTGCGGGAGCCCGGCCAGCAGCCGGGCGACCAGCAGCGTGCGGTAGCCCGGCGCCAGCGCAGTGAGCGCGTTGCCCACCAGGAGGGCCGCCATGAGAGCGACGAGCAGGGCGCGCCGCGGGAACCGGGCGCTGAACGCCGCGATCACGGGAGCGCCGATCACCACCCCGACGGCGTAGGCGGAGATGAGGTGGCCGGCCGAGGGGATGTCCACGCCCACGCCGTCGGCGATGTCGGGGAGCAGGCCCATCGTCACGAACTCGGTCGTACCGATCGCGAACCCGCCCAGCGCCAGCGCCACGATGGCGATCACCGTGCGGGCGGTGCTCAGCGGACGGGGGATCGCCGGGGAAGCCTCGCTCACTCCATGGGCCAAGTGCACCACCCCCCCGGCGCATTCCCCGGGTCAGCGTGCCCGCGTCGTCCGCCTCAACCGCAACAGGTGCGCCGCGGCCGCGGCCCGGCGCGGTGAGCTGGGCGGCAGCCACTCCAGGCAGGTCTGCCACACGGCCACGTCGTCCCGGGCCTCGGGCAGCTGGGCGTAGCGCAGCAGCAGCTCGGGACGGCGGCTGCGCAGGACGGCCTGCCGGAGCAGCGCCGACACCCGCTCCCGCGCGACGGCGACACCGGGAGCGCGGGAGGCGGGCAGGACCGCGCCCGGATAGCGCTCCAGCGCCGAGCCGACCGATCC
>DASQTE010000058.1:0-13597 GCA_035642035.1 Blastococcus sp. | reverse complement strand
GGCAGGTGGGTGAGGTCGTGGCTGCAGACTGCGTCACCTCGTCGGCACGTCGCCCGACCACAGCGGCCCGCCCGCCGGAGCCCTGGGAGGTCGGTGAGCGCGATCAGCGCACCGGAGAGGGCGTTGGTCAGAGCGATCCGCGGACGTTCGGCCAGTCCGCCACCACCGGTGGCCGCGAGCAGGCCGGCGAGCGCCTCTCGCTGGGCATCCGTCGCCGACCGCAGGGCGGCCAGTGCGTCCGCGGCGTCCCTCAGGCGACCACCCGGGCCGGTCTGCCAGTCCTCCTCGTCGGCAGCGTCGGCCGCTACGGCGGTACGCACCGTCCGTCGGGCATGGGCCAGCGCCTGGTCGGCGCGGAGCACGGCCTGCCCGGCGTCGTCGACCGCGCGGTCGGCGCTCGCCCACCAACCCGTGTGCGTCCGCTTCCCGCCGGACCGCGAAAGACGTGTTCCAGTCGGTGACGGGCTTGGGTGGTCCAGCGGTGGCGGCAGCGTCGTGGGTCGTGGCTGCTGCGGTGGATCGTCGAAGGACCACGGCGGCCGCTCGCCGCTGGACGAGCCGGCGACCGTGTCGTCCGGAATCGGCCCGAGGTTCCCGAGGGGCGGCTCCCAGGTGCAGTCGGGAACGTCCAGCGATGCACCGTCGAGCCCCTGATCCGGGTCGAACGCCCCCGTCGCGAGGTCACCGGGCGCGCGGTCGGGGACTTCTTCGAGTCGAGGGACCCCCAGCTCGTCGGCCAACACCCGCCGTTCCGTCTCGGCCCACCAGCGCTCGAGCTCGTCCGCCTCCTCCTGCTGCCACGGGACCGTGGCGGCAGCGGGCTCGGACCGGGATTCGTCGTCACGACGGGGAGTGGGCGAGTGCGAGGTCGCCAGCGCGGCCAGGAACTGCCGGATCATCTCCGCTGGTACGACCTGGCCGTCGATCTCGCCGGGAGCGTCGCCGCCGGCGAGTGTGGCGATCGACGCGACCACGGTGAGCAGCACCTGCACCGGCGGCAGGTCGCTCTCACCGGGACGCAGCACCAGATCGAGCAGGCAGTCGACCATCTTCTGACCTCGCGTGCGCGGGTCGTCGTCCTCGTCGAGCGCCTCGGCACACGCGCTCAGCGCCCGGTACAGCGCCTGCGCCTCGGGCATGGTGGCGACCACGGTGACGGTCGCCATGCCATCGACCTTGTCAGGGCGGAGATGGACGCCGCGCCGTTTGATCGCCTCGTTCAGCCGGCGAACGGAGGCCCGGACGTCGCGCTTGAGGACTTCCCGGCGGGCCTTGTCGTTCAACTGCCCCGGCGACACCACCCGGCCCGCGGCCCAGCGCAGCAGTTCGGCCTCCACCTCCGCTCCGATGGCCGGGTCCTCGATCGGACCGACCTTGTCCAGCATCGTCCAGAGGTGCCCAGGGTGAAGGGCGCCGGCCTCGAGCGCGGCCAGCGTGCCGGGCAGCCGGTGGACCAGCGTGAGAGAGCTGGTCAACAGATCGTCGGCGGCCTGCGCGCTGATCGACATGGCGACCATGAGCTCGCGTCCTGCCCACTCGCTGACCGGCCGGAGGATCTCGGGCCGTGCCGCCCAGCGCTCGGCGCTCATCGCCCCTGGCTCGCCCTGGGCCCGATCGGCGCTGGCCGGGCGGGTGGCTGCGAACTCGGCCACCGCACGCGCTCTCATCGCGGTCTGCCGGCCGATCTCGCGATCAGCTGCCTGTACGGCGCCGAGCGGACCATCCGACAGTGCGACGGGCGGAGCGAACTCGGGCCAGTCGGTGGTCGCCTGCGTCGACCGCCTGCGCCGGACCGCCGCCCGACGGCACGCCTCGGCGTACCAGTCGGTGGCCGTCTCGGTGGTCACGCGTTCGATCATACGTTCGAACGTTGACAGCGGCAAGATCGACGGCCGCGGGCGCTCGCTACCTTGTCGGGCGTGATCTTGGTGGCGGCAGTGCTGGTGTGCGTGATCCTGGCCGGCCTGGCCGTCTTCCAGCTGCTGCTCGTCGCCGGCCGGCCGCTGGGCCGCTTCGCCTGGGGCGGCCGGCACGAGATGCTGCCCCGGCGCCTGCGGATCGGGAGCGCCGTCTCGGTCGTCCTCTACGCGCTGATCGCCCTCGTGGTGCTGCAGGCGGCGGGCGCGATCGCGGTGTTCCCCGACGCCGTCGTCGACGTCGGCATCTGGGTGGTGACGGGCTACTTCGCCCTCGGCGTCCCGCTCAACGCGGTCTCCCGCAGCCGTCCCGAGCGGCTGGTCATGACACCGGTCGTGCTGGTGCTCGCCCTGTGCTGCCTGGTCGTCGCGCTGGGATGAGCCCGGCTGTGAGGAGGCTGTGAAGGTCCCAGGGACCGGAGCCGGTGAGCCCGGCCGGACGTACCGTGACCGCCATGGCGTCAGGTCGACGCGCGGCGGCACCGCGCTGGGCGGCGGTCGGCGCACTGGCCGTGGTGCTCCTCGCCCTGCCGGCGGCCATCGGGGCACTGCCCGCCCCGGACTCCGACGTGCCGGCAGCAGACCTCCGCGCCGCCGTCCTGGCCACCGAGGGGCTCGGGTTCTCGGGTTACGCGGAGTCCGCGGGTGGCCTGGCCCTGCCGGTCGGCGACGAGCTGCCCGCGGTCGCCGACCTGTTCAGCGATCGGACGACGATGCGCGTCTGGTGGCGCGGCCCCGTCGACAACCGCGTCGACGTGGTCAGCGCGGCCGGCGAGACCGGTTACCACCGCGACGCAGCCGGGCTCTGGACCTGGGAGTACGAGTCCGCGACCGCCACCCGTGCCGACGCCGGTACGGCCGGTGAGCCGTTCGCTCTCCCCGGACCGCCGGACCTGCTGCCGAGCACGCTGGGCCGGCGGCTGCTGTCCGAGGCCACCGACGCGGAGCTGAGCCGGACCGGCGCCCGGCGGGTGTCCGGGCGGCCGGCGCTCGGCCTGCGGGTGACACCGGCCGAGGAGGCGAGCTCCGTCGCCCGCGCCGACGTCTGGGTGGACGCCGGCAGCGGGCTGCCGCTGCAGGTGCAGGTGATCGCGGACGGCGGCGGTGTCCCGGCCGTCGACACGCGCTTCCTCGACCTCGAGATCGACCTCCCCGGGGCGGACGTGACCGCCTTCCGCCCACCCGAAGGCGCCCGCGTGCGGGAGGCCCAGGAGGCCGACATCGCCCGGGAGGCCGCCCGGCGGCTGCGCCCGGCCGCGCTGCCGGACACGCTCGCGGGTCTCCCGCGCCGCACGGGGGACGGCGTCCCGGCGGGCATCGGCCTGTACGGGCGGGGCATCACCCTGCTGGCGGTCGCGCCCGTGCCACGCCGGCTGGCTGCTGCCCTGGCGAACACGCTCGCTGCCAGCCCGGACGCCGTCGACGACGACGCCGGCCTGCGCGCCGCAGCCGGTCCGGTCGGGCTCATGGTCCTCCGGCAGCCGGCCGGCGGGTCGTACCTGCTCACCGGCACGGTGACCCTGGACGCCCTCGCGGTGGCCGCCGCGGAGCTGCCCGACCTCGGGGACGAGCGGTGAGCCCCGTCCTCACCACGCGTGGACTCGTCAAGCAGTACGGGCGGCTGCGCGCCGTCGACGGCATCGACCTCGACGTGCGGGCCGGCGACGTCTACGGCTTCCTCGGCGCCAACGGGTCGGGCAAGACGACCACCGTCCGCATGGTCCTCGGCCTGGTCCTGCCGACCAAGGGCGAGATCGAGCTGCTGGGCGAGCGGATGCCGCGCGGAGGACGGCGGGTGCTGCCCCGGGTGGGCGCGCTCATCGAGGGCCCGGCCCACTACGGGCACCTGTCCGGCCGCGAGAACCTCTCGCTGCTCGACGCCTCGGGGCGGGGCGGCTCGCGCCGCACGCGCAGGCAGCGGGTCGCCGAGGTGCTGGAGCAGGTGGGGCTCGCCGAGGTGGGACGGCGGCCGGTCAAGAACTACTCGCTGGGCATGCGCCAGCGGCTCGGGCTCGCGGGCGCCCTCCTGCGCCGCCCGGAGCTGCTGGTGCTGGACGAGCCGACGAACGGCCTGGACCCGCAGGGCATCACCGAGATCCGGGAGCTGCTCCTGGACCTCAACCGCGGCGGGACGACGGTCTTCCTCTCCAGCCACCTGCTGGCCGAGGTCGAGCAGCTGTGCACCCGCGTCGGCGTCCTGGACCGCGGCCGGCTGGTGCTGCAGGACCGGCTGGCGACCCTGACCGCGCCCACGGGTTCGACCGTCGTGCACAGCCCCGAGCCGGAGCGGGTCCGGGCGGTGCTCGACGGGCGGGTGCTCGCGACGGACGGGCACCGGCTGGTGGTCCGCGGGGACGACCCGGTCGCCATCAACGCCCGGCTGGTCTCCGCCGGGGTGCCGGTGTCCGGGCTCGCGCTGGAGAGGCCGACGCTCGAGGAGGTGGTCCTGGCCGCCGCGGGGACCGGTCCCGACCGGGCGGGGTCGATCCGGTGATCGGCGTCGAGCTGCGCAAGATGTTCCAGCGGCCGCGCACCTGGGCGACGATCGCCGTCCTCAACGCGCTGCCGATCCTGGTCGCGGTGCTCCTGGTCCTCACCGACCTGGCCCCGCGCCCGGGGGAGGGGCCGCCGTTCCTCTCCGCGGTCCTGCGCAACGGCACGCTGTACCCGCTGGCCGCGCTCGCCATCGTGCTGCCGCTGTTCCTCCCGATCGCCGTCGCCGTGGTCGCCGGCGACGCGGTCGCGGGCGAGGCGCAGGCCGGGACCCTGCGCTACCTCCTCGCGCGCCCCGCCGGGCGCACGAGGCTGCTCGTGGCGAAGCTCGTCGCGGTCATGGCCTTCGTCCTGGTGACCGTGCTGGTCGTCGCGGGCGTGGGCTACGTCATCGGCACGGCGTTGTTCGACGCCGAGCCGATCGCGGGGACGTCGGTCTCGGGCACGTCGCTGACCCCCGCCGACATCGGCGGGCGGACGATGCTGGCGATCGGCTACGTGGCGGTGTCGATGCTCGGGGTGGCCGCCTTCGCGCTGTTCTTCTCGACGTTCACCGACTCCCCGCTCGGCGCGACGATGGGCGCCCTGGCGGTGCTCGTCGCGTCGTCCCTGCTGTTCACCCTGGACGCCGCCTCGCCGATCGCCCCGTACCTGCCGACCCGCTACTGGCTGGCGTTCGTCGACCTCTTCCGCGACCCGATCCTGTGGCGCGACATCGTGCGCGGTCTGGCGTTGCAGGGCGTCTACGTCGGGGTCCTCCTCGCGGCGGCGTGGGCCAACTTCACCACCAAGGACGTCACCAGCTGATCAGCCGCCGAGCCGGGCGCAGTCCCCGGGGCCGAGGGGCACCGGCTCGCCCGCGCCGAGCTCGGCGAGCACCACGGCGCGCACCAGCGGGTCGCGCGGGAGGTCGCCGTGGCCGACGCGCGCCGAGGAGCAGACCGACTGCACGGGAAGGTTCAGGGCGCCGTCCAGCCGGGCCGAGTCCGGCGGGGTGACCGCCTCGTCCTGGGTGGTCCAGATGGAGACCCACGTCGGTCCTTCGGGGGTCTCGTCGCCGCTGTTGAGCTCCGCCAGCAGGGCGCTGTCGGTGGCCATCTGCCGGCACCCCACCGGGCACTCGCCGGACGCGAACGCCCCTGCGAGGTCGGCGAGCGACGTCCCGTGGTGCGGGGAGCCGAGGGTCACGACCCTGCGCACCGAGCCGGCGTGGCCGTCGGCCACCCAGAGCCGGGCGACCAGGCCACCGGCCGAGTAGCCCACGAGGTCCACGGTCGGCTCGCCGGTCCGCGACAGCGCGGCGTCCACGGCCGTGTCGAGGGCCTCGGCCGAAGCGACCAGGTCGCCGGTGCCGTTCCCCGGGAGAGCCACCACGGTGACGTCGCGCCCCGCCGCGCTCAGCTGGTCGGCGAGCGGCCGGAGGCTTGCGGTGCCCCCGCCGTACCCGGGGATCAGCAGCACCGGCCCGGGGCGGTCCTGGGCCACCGGGCCGGTGACCTGCTCGGGGGACCGGGTCAGCACCACCGCGGTGAGCGCCGCCGCGCCCGCCACCACGAGCGCGACCAGGGCCAGGACGACACGGCGCCGCGCGGGAGCGAGGCCGGCCAGCATGCACCTACTGTCCCTGTTGTCGCCGTCCCTGCCACCGCTCCGTGGTTCCCGACGGCCCCGGACGCGAGGAGGCGCGGTGCTGAGCCGGGACGAGTACCTGGCCGCCTGGTCGCGCTGGCACGGGAACACCCCGACCGACAGCGCGCTGGTTCGCGGCTGGCTGACCGCCGCGTGGACGCTGGCGCGGCCCCTGGCCGGGCTGTCCCCGCTGGTGGCCACCGCGCTCGGGTTGCTGGTCGCTGCCGCCGCCGTGCCGGTGGCGGGCGCCGGCGGGGCGTGGCTGATCGCGGCCGGGCTGCTGGTCGGTCTCTCGGGACTGCTCGACTCCCTCGACGGGGCGCTCGCGATCGGCACCGGCCGTGCCTCGCGGCGGGGCTTCGTCCTCGACTCCGTCGTCGACCGGCTGAGCGAGGTGACCTACGCCGCCGCCCTGTGGGTGGCCGGCGCGCCCGGGTGGCTGGCCGTGGCCTTCGGTGCGCTGTGCTGGCTCCCGGACTACCTGCGGGCGCGGGCGGGCCAGGCCGGTGTCGCGGAGACCGGGCTGCTGTCGGTCTGGGAGCGGCCCACTCGCGTCGCGATGACCGGGATGACGCTGGGTGGCGCCGGGGTGGTAGCAGGCCTGGACGCCGTCGACCCGGTGGTCACCGCCGGCGCCGCCGTCGGCACGGCCCTCGGCGCGGTCGCCGTCGTCCAGCTCGGCTTCTCGCTGCGGCGGATGCTGGCCGACTGACGCCGCCGAGCCGCCCGAGAAGCGGGCTCCTAAGGTATGCAGTTGCCCTGCTCAGCGGCAGACCACGTCATCGTGCGGTCGTCCCGCCGATCCAGCACCCAGGAGCTCTCCGTGTCCGTCGTCGTCACCGGCTCCATCGCCACCGACCACCTGATGACCTTTCCGGGCAAGTTCGCCGAGCAGTTCGTCGAAGGGCAGATGGAGAACGTGTCGCTCTCCTTCCTGGTCGACGACCTGGTGCAGCACCGTGGCGGCGCCGGCGCGAACATGGCGTACGGGCTCGGGCTGCTGGGGCTCCATCCGGTCCTCGTCGGGTCGGTCGGGAGCGACTTCGCCGAGTACGACGCGTGGCTGACCCGGCACGGCGTGGACACCAGCAGCGTCCGCTGGTCGGAGCTGAAGCACACCGCGCGCTTCGTGTGCACCACCGATGCCGCGAACAACCAGATCGCCTCGTTCTACTCGGGTGCGATGTCCGAGGCGGGCAGCATCGAGCTCGGACCCGTCGCCGAGCGGGTCGGCGGGTTCGACCTGGTGGTGGTCGGCCCGAACGACCCCAAGGCGATGGTGCGGCACACCGAGGAGTGCCGTCAGCGCGGGTACCGGTTCGCCGCCGACCCGAGCCAGCAGCTGGCCTGGGCCGACGGCGAGATGATCCGCGACCTCGTCGACGGCGCGGACCTGCTCTTCACCAACGAGTACGAGTCCCACCTGCTCCAGCAGAAGACCGGCTGGAACGAGGACGAGGTGCTCGCGCGCGTCGGCACCTGGATCACGACCCGGGCCGCCGACGGCGTCCTGGTGCGCCAGGCCGGCGCCGAGCCCATCTCGGTCATCGCCGTCCCGGAGACGAAGCCGGTGGAGCCCACCGGCGGCGGCGACGCCCTCCGCGCGGGGTTCATCGCGGGGCGGATGTGGGGGCTGAGCCTCGAGCGGGCGACGCAGCTCGGCTCCGCCGTCGCGACCGCCGCGGTCGAGGTGATCGGCACCCAGGAGTACGACCTGCCCAAAGCCAGCTTCCTCGGGCGGTTCGCCGAGGCCTTCGGGGACGACGCGGCGAACGAGGTCGCCGCCCACCTGCCGGGCTGAGCGAGGTTCAGTCCCCGCGCACGCGCTCCCCGATGGTCGGGTCCTCCGCCCAGTGGCGGTAGGGGATCCGCGGGATCTCCCTGATCTCGCCGATCGTCGACCACTCGTTGCCCCCGAGCCGCGCCAGGGGCCGCAGGTGCTCGATCCGGGGCCGGCCGTCGCGCACCGCGCTCTCCCGCACGCTGATCGACCGGACCCGGCCGAACACCACCGTGCTGTCGCCCAGGCGCACGGTCGAGTGCAGCGTGCACTCGACCGACACCGGCGACTCCGCGACCCGCGGCACGCCCACCCGGTCGCTGTCCTCCAGCCGGACACCGGCCTCCTCGGCCTCGCTGACGCCGGCGGGGAAGTCGGTGCCGGTCGCGTTGATCTGCTCGAACAGCGCCTCCGGCGTGAGGCTGACGGTGAACTCACCGGTCGCCTCCACGTTGCGGAGGGAGTCCTTGCGGCCCACCGACGTGAACTGGACGACCGCCGGGTCGACGCAGGCCACCGTGTAGAAGGAGTGCGGGGCCAGGTTGACCACCCCCTCGGCCGAGCGGCTGCACACCCAGGCGATGGGCCGGGGGACGACGACGGAGTTCAGCACGCGGTAGAACGCGCCCTTGTCCATCGCCGAGGGGTCGAACTGCACGCGGTCGCTCACCGGCCCATCGTCGCCGGGCCGGCCCGTACCGGCACGCGCGGGGTTCGGACGGCCACCTATGGTGACCGGGCCGCCGACGTCGGGGATCCAGGAGAGGTGCGGACATGAGTCTGCAGATGAGGGTCGTCGCGGCGTTCGTGCGCCTGGCCTACAAACCGCGGATGGCCACGGCCGAGCGCGGCCGCGCCCGGGTCGCGGCACCGAAGGGCCCCTCGGCGCCGCCGGCGAAGTTGGCCAGGCGGCACGACGTCAGCACCCGCCGGATCGGCGGGTTCGACTGCCACACGGTGGCACCGCGCGGCGGCCGGGCCGAGCGGGCCGCGATCTACCTCCACGGCGGCGCCTACATCAGCGAGATCTCGCCGCAGCACTGGGCGCTGGTCTCGCGGATGGCCGACGCCGGCGTGCGGGTCGAGGTGCCCAGCTACGGCCTCGCACCCCAGCACACCTACCGGGACGCGTTCCCGTTCGTGACGGCCGTCTACCGGGACCTGGTCGCCGAGGTCGGCGCCGACGCCGTGACGATCGCCGGGGACTCCGCCGGTGGCGGTCTCGCGCTGGGCCTGGCCCGCACGCTCGACGAGGCGGGGCTGCCGCAGCCGCGGCGGCTGATCCTCATCGCCCCGTGGCTCGACCTCACGATGAGCAATCCGGACATCCCGCGCGTCGAGGCCCGGGACCCGTGGCTCAGCCGGGCCGGCCTGCGCGAGGCGGCGTCGGCGTGGGCGGGTGGCGACGACCCGGCCGACCCGCGGCTCAGCCCGCTGAACGGACCGCTCGCCGGGCTCGCCCCGATCGACGTCCACGTCGGGACCCGCGATATCTGCCTGCCCGATTCCCTGCTCCTGCGCGACCGGGCCTCCGCCGAGGGCGCTCCGCTGCGGCTCACCGTCTGCGAGGGGGCGGTGCACGTCTACCCGCTGGTGCCCGCGCCCGAGGGCCGGGCCGCCGCCCGCGAGATCGTCCGCGAGGTCGCTACCGGACCGACAAGGCCCCGGGAGCGGCAGGGAGACGCCGATCCCGCCAGGTGAGCGTGCCGCGCCGGTGGCCGGCCACCGACCGCGCCATCAGGACGTCGAACACCAGGACCGACACCGGGTGGGCGAGCGCATCGGGCCACACCCGGCTGCCGGTCGCGGCGGCGACGACCGCGCGGCCGGCGGCACCGGCCAGCCAGCCGACCAGCCCCGCCCGCGAGCCGAGCAGCGCCGCGAGGGCCGGCACCACCCAGACGGCGGTGAGCCCTCCGGCCGCGGCCGCGCTGGCCACGGGGTTCCCACCGACCGCCGCCCACAGGGACTTGGCGTAGCCGTCCCGCAGCGCCGGCCACCCGTCGTACATCCGGCAGGCGGCCAGGCGCGAGCCGTCGATCGGGACGCCGCGGCCCCCGGCCCGCTTCACCGCCCGCAGCAGCGCGATGTCCTCGAGCACCTCGCCGCGGACCGCGGCATGGCCGCCGGCCCGCCGGTAGCCGCGAGCGGTCAGCACGAGGAACTGGCCGTTCGCGGCGGCGAGGGACGGGCGCCTGGACCGCTCGGCGAGCCGGAGCGGCAGCGTCGTCGCCCACAGCCACGGCGCCAGCGGCTGCACGAGCCGTTCCGCGATGCCGTGCGCCACCGGACGGGGCCAGGGGGAGACCAGGTCGAGGCGCCGCTCGTCCAGCACGGCGACGGCGCCCGCGACGGCATCGGGGAACAGCCGGACGTCGGCGTCGACGAAGACCAGGACGCCGTCGTCGGCCGTGGCGGCCCCGGTCGCGCAGGCGTGCGGCTTGCCCAGCCAGCCGGGCGGGGGAGCGGCCGCCCGCAGCAGCCGCACCCGGGGGTCGGTCACGGCGGAGACGACGTCCGCCGTCCCGTCCGTCGAGCCGTCGTCCACGACGACGATCCGCAGGTCCGGCACGCCCCGCTGGTCGAGCAGGGCCGCCAGGCACCCACCGATCTGGTCCTCCTCGTCGCGGGCCGGGACGACGACGGTGACCGGCCGGCCGACCGGTGGCGGATCGGCGGGCGGACGGCGGAGGAGCGCGACGTTGAGCGCGGCGTGGAGCGCGCCCAGGACCGACAGCCCGGCGAGCGCGCGGACCAGCCGTCCGCTCACCGGCGCTCCGGGGCGTCCCGGCGGTACCGGACGAGCAGGACGGCGAGCACGGGGAGGAAGAGGACGGCACCCCAGGCCGCCGACCCCGGCAGCCCGAGCCAGCCGGCGTGGGCGAGCGACCCGCCGAGGGTCATCCAGCCCAGGGCCAGCAGCGGCGCGGCGTCGCCGATCCGGGGGGAGCCCGGGACGGAGGTGCGCGTCACGAGCCGGTCCAGCAGCGCCATCAGCATGAGACCGGCGAGCAGCCAGCCGGCCAGGTTGGTCAGCGGCACCGTGTCGATGCCGGGCAGGCCCGGCCGCGGGTGCGTCCAGGTCCAGTAGCCGGCCTGCACCATCTGCGGGTCGAGGACGACGTCCCATGCGGCGAAGACCGCGGCGGCGGCACCGACGCGGAGGGCGGCGCGCCGGGCCGGGCGCAGCGGCGCCGCGAGCCGGTCGGCAAGCACCCAGCTCGGCCAGGCCATCATCAGCCAGGCCAGCGGCACGAGGAACGGCACGCCCAGCAGGGTCGGGCCGAGCACGTCGCTGTACTCGTAGCTGCCGTACGGGAAACCGGTGGCCAGACCGACGGACTCGAAGGCGATCGCGGCGACGGCCACCAGGAGCAGCAGGCCGACGGCGGTCCGGACGCCGCGGCTGAGCCACGCGTGGACGACGGACAGCAGCGACCCCAGGACGACGATCGTCCAGCTCACCGTGTCGCGGGCGGCCCCGGCGGTGAGCGGGTAGGCGATGGCAGTGAGGACCAGCGCTGCGGCGAGGAGCAGCGGCAGTGCCCGGACGACGGTGGGCGTCCCGTTCCTCGTGACGACGGCAGCCGTCATGCCGGTGCCCGCCGCAGCCGTGCCGCCACCCGGCGGACCGCCCGGCCCACCTCGGCCCGGGCACGCGCCGGCCCGCGCCGGTCGGCCAGGAGCATGCGGGCCGACGTCCGACCGGAGTTGCCCGAGACGCCACCGCCCGGATGCGTCGAGGCGCCCGCCAGGTAGAGACCCGGCAGGCCCGGGACGGTGTAGCCCGACAGCGCGGGGGTGGGCCGGAAGGCGAACATGCTGGCCAGGCCCATCTCCACGTGCATGACGTTGCCACGGAGCAGCGACAGTTCCCGCTCGAGAGCCAGCGGCGTCTGGATGTAGAGCTCGCGGACCGAGGCCGCGAAGCCGGGGGCGTAGCGGTCGACCGCCGCCACGAGCCGCGCCGCCTCGCCCTCTGCGAGGTCGTCCCAGTCGGCGCCGTCCGCGAGCGAGTACGGGTACCACTGCCCCCAGACCGTCACGACGTGCTGCCCCGGCGGGGCCAGGGTGTCGTCGCTCGCCGAGAAGCACATCGCCAGCGGGACCGGGGCACGCGGCAGCCGGCCGGCGGCCCAGTCGCCGTGCGCCGCCGCGAGGTCGGCGCGGCTGGTGCAGAGCAGCTGGAGGCCCTGGAGCGACTGCCCGGGATCGACCCCGGGATATGTGGGCGGTGCGTCGGTCAGCGCCCGCACCACCAGACCGAAGCCGTTGCCGAGCGGCGGATCGGCCTCCGCGAGGGCGGGCGGAGCGGCGTCGCCCGCCAGGCGCCGGGTCACGTCGACGTGACAGGCGGCGACGACGGCGTCCGCGTGCACCCGCCGGCCGCTGACGGTCTCGACGCCGGTGATCCGCCGTCCGCCGGCGCCGTCGTCCCCGGTGAGCAGCCGGGCGGCGCCGTCGCCGAGCACCACACGTCCGCCGTCGGCCTCCAGCCGGCGGCGCAGCGCCGCGGTGAGGCCGCCGGAGCCGCCGACCGGGTGGCCGGGCGGGACGTCGTGCAGCAGCGCCACCCACGCGACCATCGCCGCCGTCCCCGGCTCCGACATCGGCGGGCCGGACTGGGCGCCGAACCAGGCCAGCGCGGCCTTGAGCCGCTCGCTGCCGAACCAGCGGTCGAGCAGCGCGTCGCCGGACCCGAGGAAGTCGACCGCCAGCTCGCCGCCGGGCGTGCGAGCATGCCCGTCCACGGGTGCGCCCAGCGGCCAGAACGAGCGGATCAGCCCGGCCGGGGTGGGGCGGCGGCCGAACGAGGCGACGACGGCGCGGCTGCGCGGTCCCCACACCCCGACGAACCGGCGGTAGGCGGCGGCGTCCTCGTGGCCGCAGGCCGCGGCGATGGAGGCGCAGGTGGCGTCGAGGTCGACGGAGAACACGAGCGGACGGCCGTCGGGACCGGGGGCGCCGGGGGCGGGCGCGGGCGCGAACCCCCACGGGTCGCAGTCGACGTAGCGCAGACCGTGGGCGGCCAGGTCCAGCTCCTCGACGATGCCGCTCTGCCGGATGATCACGTGCGCGCTGGAGCCCCGGTCCACGAGGACGCCCGGCCAGCGCTCGACGGTCGAGACCGCGCCACCGAGGACCGTGTCGGACTCCACGACCTCCACCGACAGGCCGTCGCGGGCGAGGTAGCAGGCGGCGACCAGGCCGTTGTGGCCGGAGCCGATGACCACCACGTCGGCGCGGGCGTCGGGGACCGGGGGAGGGGTGCTCACGCTCAGCTGTTCGTCGGGGCGCGGTCCTGCGGATGCAGCGGGAGGCGTGCACCGAGGATGGCGAACGGCCGCGAGTCGCCCGGGAAGTGGTAGCCGCGCGCCAGGTCGACGAAGCCGTCGGCGTGGTACAGCCGGAAGGCCTTGGTGTCGGAGTCGGGCGTGGAGAGCAGGGCGGTGGGCTGCGGGATGTCGGCCACGAGGGCGTGCAGCAGCCGCCGGCCCAGGCCGCGGCTCTGGTGGTCGGGGTGCACGTGCAGCTCGCAGACCTCGAAGGCGTCGGGCAGCCACTTCTTCGCCGTCCGCCGGTCGAGGGCGGCGCGGACCTGGTCGTGCCACCACTGGCCCGGGGCGACGACGTAGCCGTAGCCGAAGCCGACCAGCTGCTCGGCTGTCTCGCCCCCACCCGCCCCGGTCTCGGCGAAGGCGCCGACGGCGCGGAAGCCGGGCCGCTCGGTGTGCTGGATCGCGTAGCCGTACCGGCCGGCGACGACGGCGGAGTCGTA
>DASQTE010000057.1:0-2991 GCA_035642035.1 Blastococcus sp. | reverse complement strand
GGCGGGATGCTCTCGCGCGAGCAGGCGGCCAGCCGCGGCCCGGTCCTCGTCGTCGACGTGGAGAGCATCGAGGACTCGCTGACCCGGATCGGCGAACTCGGCGGCTCGACCGTCGTCGGGAAGACCCCCGTGGGCGACATGGGCTTCGCGGCCTACTTCACCGATCCCGAGGGCAACGTGATGGGCCTCTGGGAGACCGCCGCAGGCTGACGCCCGGGGCCCGGGATGATCAGCCGACCTGATCATCCCGGGTCCTGGCTCACCATCCACCGTGAGCCAGGACGCCGAACGATCAGGTGACCTGATCGTCCTCGGGGCGCGCCGCTAGGTTCGCGGGCATGGCCGCCACCGGGTTCCACACCGCCGACGAGCTCAACGCCCTCCTGCCGGGCACCCTCCCCGGGCTCCTCGGCATCGTCATCGACACCCACGAGCGCGGGCGCCTGACGAGCCACCTCGACGTCCGGCCCGACCTGCTCGCGCCGAACGGCTACCTGCACGCTGGCACCGTCGTCACCCTCGCCGACACCAGCTGCGGGCTGCCCACGCGCGCGCTGCTGCCCGAGGGAGCGAGCGGCTTCACCACCATCGAGCTGAAGAGCAACCACCTGGGGACGGCGCGCGAGGGGCGGATCGCCTGCGCGGCGACGAACGTGCACGCCGGGCGGACGACGCAGGTGTGGGACGCGGTCGTGACGAACGCGGACTCCGGGAAGACGATCGCGCTGTTCCGCTGCACGCAGTCGGTGCTCTGGCCGCGCTGAAACGGCATCGGTGGGCAACCCCCTTGTGGCGCACGACACGCCAGGTGTGAGACTGGCGCCACACCAGCACTGAGGAGGAGCACCGTGGCCCTGGCCAGCCCGTATCCCGATGTCGAGATCCCGAACCTGTCGGTGCCCGAGTTCGTCCTCGCGGCCGGCAAGGACCGGCCCGACGCACCCGCCCTGATCGACGGCCTCAAGGGCGATGTCATCACCCACGGCCAGCTGGCCGCCTACGTCGACCGGGTTGCCGCGAACCTGCACGCCCGCGGGCTCCGGAAGGGCGACGTCGTCGCCGTCTTCTGCCCCAACACGCCCTGGTTCCCGGTCGTCTTCCACGGCATCGCCGCTGCCGGCTGCGTGATGAGCCCGATCAACTCGCTGTACACGCCCGACGAGATCGCCTTCCAGCTGAAGGACTCCGGCGCGAAGATCCTGATCACGATCTCGCTGTTCCTCGACCGCGCCACGGCCGCGGCCGAGAAGTCGCCCCTCGACGAGATCGTCGTGCTCGACGGCGCCGAGGGTCACGCCAACCTGTTCGACCTGCTCGGCGCCGACGCCCCGTCGGTCCAGGTGGACATCGACCCCGAGAACGACCTGGTCACGCTGCCGTACTCGAGCGGCACGACCGGCCTGCCCAAGGGCGTCATGCTGACCCACCGCAACCTGGTGGCGAACGTGGCCCAGTGCCGGCCGCTGATCAGCCTCGGCGAGGACGAGCGGATCATCGCCGTCCTGCCGTTCTTCCACATCTACGGCCTGACCGTGCTGATGAACCAGGGCCTGGCGTGGGGCGGCGCGGTCGTCACGCTCCCGCGCTTCGACCTCGAGGACTTCCTGCGCACCATCCAGGACCACAAGATCACCCGGGCGTTCGTCGCCCCGCCGATCCTGCTGGCCATGGCCAAGCACCCGCTGGTCGACCAGTACGACCTGTCGTCGCTGACCTCGATCCTGTCCGGCGCCGCGCCGCTGGACGAGCAGCTGGCGCTCTCCGCGCAGAGCCGCCTCCGCAAGGGCGCCGAGGACGGCGTCACGGTGGGCCAGGGCTACGGCATGACCGAGCTGTCGCCGGTCTCGCACACCACGCCCGACCCCGGCTGCGAGCCGCCCGGCGCGAAGACCGACGTCCCCAAGGGCTCGGTCGGCTACGCGGTGCCCAACACGGAGTGCCGGCTGATCGACCCGGAGACGGGGCAGGACGCCGCCGACGGCGAGCGAGGCGAGCTGTGGATCCGCGGGCCGCAGGTCATGAAGGGCTACCTGAACAACGCCGAGGCGACGGCGAACACCGTCGACGCCGAGGGCTGGCTGCACACCGGTGACGTCGCGATCGTCGACGACGAGGGCCGGTACACCGTGGTCGACCGCGTCAAGGAGCTGATCAAGTACAAGGGCTACCAGGTCGCCCCGGCGGAGCTCGAGGCCGTGCTCATCGGCCACCCGGAGATCGCCGACGCCGCGGTCATCGGCGTCCCGGACAAGGAGAGCGGCGAGGAGCTGCCCAAGGCCTTCTGCGTCCGCGCGCCCGGCTCGGAGATCACCGAGGAGGCGGTCATGGAGTACATGGTCACCAAGGTCGCGCCGCACAAGAAGGTGCGCTTCGTCGAGTTCATCGACGCGGTGCCGAAGTCCGCGGCCGGGAAGATCCTGCGCAAGGACCTCAAAGCAAGGACCTCGTAGTCGAAGGACCCCGTCCCCCTCACCCCTCGCGAGCTCGGGGTGAGCCTCCGGACGGGGCCAGGGGGCCGGCCGGCGCGTCCGGCCGGCCCCGGACCGTCATCGGCGGGACGCCCGCGACCCGCTTGTAGGCGCGTGAGAACGCCGCCTCGGACTCGTAGCCCAGCCGCCCGGCCAGCTCCCCCACCCGGGCCCCGCGGGCCAGCTCGACCGTCGCCAGGTGCATCCGCCAGCGCGTGACGTAGCGCAGCGCCGGCTCGCCGGCGAGCTCGGTGAAACGGGCCGCGAAGGCCGACCGCGACATCTGCGTCTCCCGCGCCAGCCGGTCCAGCGTCCACGGCGCCCCGGGATCCTGGTGCACCAACGCCACCGCCCGGCCGACCTGCGGGTCGCGCAGCGCCCGGAGCCAGCCGGGACCAGTACCCCCGGACTCCAGCCAGCCCCGGATCGCCTGGATGACCACGACGTCGGCGAGCCGGGTGACGACCGCCTCCGCGCCCGGCCGGTCGCGGCGGACCTCGTCGGTGATCATGCCGAGCAGCAC
>DASQTE010000056.1:0-2716 GCA_035642035.1 Blastococcus sp. | reverse complement strand
CCCCGTGCACGTCCGCAGCTCCTACTCACACCTTCCCGGCACGATCGTGGCCGGCTCGATGGAGGACCTCCCGGTGGAACAGGCGATCATCACGGGCGTCGCGCACGACCGCTCCGAAGGCAAGATCACCGTCTACGGGGTGCCGGACCGGCCGGGTGAGGCGCCCCAGATCTTCCGCGTGCTCGCCGACGCCGAGATCAACATCGACATGATCGTGCAGAACGTGTCGGCCGGGGCCAGCAAGCTCGCCGACATCTCCTTCACGCTGCCCAAGAGCGACGGCCCCGCCGCCATCGCCGCGCTGGAGAAGGTCAAGCACACCGTCGGCTACACCGACGTGCAGTTCGACCAGCACATCGGCAAGGTGTCGCTCGTCGGCGCCGGCATGCGCTCGCATCCGGGTGTCTCCGCCAAGTTCTTCGGCGCGCTCGCCGACGCCGGCGTCAACCTGGAACTGATCAGCACCTCGGAGATCCGCATCTCCGTGGTCTGCCGCGACACCGACGTCGACATCGCCGTCCGCGCGGTGCACGACGCGTTCGACCTCGGCTCCGAGGTCGAGGCAGTGGTCTACGGAGGGACCGGACGATGAGCGCACAGCTGCGCCCCCTGCACATCGGAGTCGTCGGCGCGACCGGCCAGGTCGGGGCGGCGATGCGCTCGATCCTCGCCGAGCGCGACCTCCCCATCGCGTCGATCCGCTTCTTCGCCTCCGCCCGCTCGGCCGGGACGACCCTGCCGTGGGGGGACGGCGAGATCACCGTCGAGGACGCCGCCACCGCCGACCCGACCGGGCTCGACGTGGCGCTCTTCTCCGCCGGTGCCACCACGTCCCGCGCGCAGGCCCCCCGCTACGCCGCGGCCGGCGTGATCGTGATCGACAACAGCTCCGCGTTCCGCCGCGACCCCGAGATCCCGCTGGTCTGCAGCGAGGTGAACCCCGGCGACATCGCGAAGGCCCACGGGCGGATCATCGCCAACCCGAACTGCACCACCATGGCCGCGATGCCGGTGCTCAAGCCGCTGCACGACGAGGCCGGCCTCGTCCGCATCGTCGCCAGCACCTACCAGGCCGTGTCGGGCTCGGGGATCGCCGGCGTGCAGGAGCTGCACTCGCAGGCCAGGGCCGTCGTCGACAAGGCCGACGAGCTCGCCTACGACGGATCCGCGGTGACCTTCCCGGAGCCGGTCAAGTACGTCGCGCCGATCGCGTTCAACGTGCTGCCGATGGCCGGCTCGGTCGTCGACGACGGTTCGTTCGAGACCGACGAGGAGCAGAAGCTCCGCAACGAGAGCCGCAAGATCCTCGGCATCCCCGACCTGCGGGTCTCGGGCACCTGCGTCCGGGTGCCGGTCTTCACCGGGCACTCGCTGTCGCTGAACGTGGAGTTCGAGCGCCCGCTCAGCGTCGAGCGGGCCACCGAGCTGCTCTCGACCGCCCCCGGCGTCGAGCTGTCCGACGTGCCGACCCCGCTCCAGGCGGCCGGCCGGGACCCGAGCTACGTCGGCCGGATCCGCCAGGACCCGGGTGTCGACGACGGCCGCGGCCTCGCGCTGTTCGTCAGCAACGACAACCTGCGCAAGGGCGCGGCCCTCAACACCGTCCAGATCGCCGAGCTGATCGCCGCGTCGCGCGGCTGATCAGCGCGGCGGGACCGTCCGGAGCGCGAAGGCCAGCGCCACCTCGACCTGGCGGATGGTCTCCTCGATGACGAGCGAGCCGTGCCCGGCGTCGAACCGGTACACCTCGTGCTCCTTGCCGAGCTCCTCGAGGCGCCCCAGGTAGTTGTCGATCTGCCGGATCGGGCACCGGGGGTCGTTGGCGCCGGCGACCACGAGCACCGGCGCGGCGACGGCGTCGACGTAGGTGATCGGCGAGGACCGCACGTACACGTCCCGCTTCTCCTCGGGTGAGCCGCCGAACAGCGCCCGGTCGTAGGCGCGCAGGCCCTCCATCTCGTCCTCGTAGGCGGCCAGGTAGTCGGCGACCGGCACCTCGGCGATGCCCGCCGCCCACCGCTCCGGCTGGGTGCCCAGGCCGAGGAGCGTGAGGAACCCGCCCCACGAGCCGCCGGTCAGCAGCGCGCGCTCGCGGTCCAGGAAGCCCTCGGCCAGCAGGGCGTCGTAGACGGCGGCGATGTCCTCCAGCTCCGTGAGCCCCGGCCGGCCGGTGAGCGCGTCCCGCCAGACGGAGCCGTAGCCGGTCGACCCGCGGTAGTTGACGTGCACGACGGCGTACCCGGCGTCCACGTAGGCCGCCCGGCGGGCGCGGTAGGAGTCGTCGTCGGCAGCCTCCGGCCCGCCGTGCACGAGGAAGGCCGTCGCGTACGGGGGCGGTCCCTCCGGGCGGACGACGAGGGCGTGGATGTCGCCGCCGGGGCCGGGCACCCAGCGGTCCTCGACCGGGTAGGCGGCGGGCGGCTCCTCGTCGGCGACCGACAGGACGACGGGACCGTCGGCGCGGCGGATCACCGGCGGCAGCGCGGCCGACGACCACGCCAGCTCCACGGTGCCGTCGGGCCGGGCGGTCGCCCCGCGGACGACGCCGGTCGGGGTGTCCAGCTTCTCCAGCGCCCCGCTGGCCAGGTCGTAGCGGTACAGCTCGCTGCGCGCGGCGTGGTCGTGCCCGACGAGCAGCGCCGACCCGTCCGGATAGAAGCCGGCCGTCACGTCGCCGGGCAGGTCGAGGTGCAGCTCGGTCTCGGTCCCGGCGTCG
>DASQTE010000055.1:0-3007 GCA_035642035.1 Blastococcus sp. | reverse complement strand
TGAGACCTGCCCGTCAGCGAGCGGAGAGCACGAACCCGACAACTGCGGTGAGCACGACCCCGCAGGCCCCGGCCGCGGCGGCGAGCAGCCAGGCGCCCGTGGCGGCCGCGGCCGCTCCCGCGGCGAGCACGGCCAGCCACGGGCCCGACAGCGACAGGAACAGGCCGACCCGGCCGGTGCTGGAGCGTCGCTGCCGGCGGGGCCGGGTCCGGGTGGACTGGCCGAAGAGCACCGCGGCCACGCAGACGGCCAGCGTGGCCAGCCAGGCCAGGACCGCGGTGAGCACGTCGGCAGGATGTCCGACCGGGTGGACGGGACGGCGGTGCCCCGCCGGAGGCGGAGGGGCGACCGGGGGCTCAGGCCCCGCGGCGGCGCCGACGACCCGACAGCGGACCCGGGTCGTCGACCGCGAGCAGCCCGGCCCGCAGGGCCCGATGCCGGGCGTACCAGGCGAGGCCGACGACGGCTGCACCGACACCGACCGCGGCACCGGTGACCACGGGGGCCGGGGGCGCGGAGAACCGGGCCCGCATGCTGACCGGTCGGGTGAACTGCAGCACCGGCCAGCCCCGTTCGAGCGCCGCCTTGCGGAGCCCGCGGTCGGGGTTGACCGCGGTCGGGTGCCCCACCGCCTCGAGCATCGGCAGATCGGTGATCGAGTCGCTGTAGGCGTAGCAGTCGGCAAGGTCGTAGCCACCCTCCGCCGCGACCCGTCGCATCGCCTCGGCCTTGTTCTCCCCGTAGGCGTAGAACTCGATCTCGCCGGTGTAGCGCCCCGCCTCGGTCACCATCCGCGTCGCGACCACCTGGTCGACGCCGAGCATCTCGCCGATCGGCTCGACCATCTCCGCGCCGCTGCTCGAGACGACGACGATCTCCCGGCCCGCGGCGCGGTGCTCCTCGATGAGGTCCGCCGCCTCGGCGTAGATCAACGGGTCGACGATCTCGTGCAGGGTCTCGTTGACGATGTCGTGCACGATCCCGGCGTCCCAGCCGGTCACCATCGACGTCAGCTGCGCGCGCAGGCGCTCCATCTGCTGGGCATCGGCCCCGGCGAGGGAGAAGACCAGCTGGGCGTAGGCGGTCTTGAGGACGGCGCGACGATTGATCAGCCCGCCGTTGAAGAACGGTCGGCCGAAGGCCAGCGTGCTGGACTTGGCGATGACCGTCTTGTCCAGATCGAAGAACGCCGCTGCGCGGGTCACAAGGCATGACTGTAAGTGGAGGGGATGACAGGGACAGGAGGCCGCGCGCCGTCCACACCCGTTCGGGTCATCCACAGTTCGCCCCGCGTCCTGGCACTGTCTGCCGACACCGGCGTGAGGTCGGGGCGTGTCCACCTCCCGCACGGCCCGTCCGCTCGTCGTCAGCACCGACGACTCCCTCCTCGACGACCTGCTCCGCCTGCTCGCCACGGCCGGGGCCGAGCCGGAGCTGGCCACCGGCGGGCCGGCCCTGCGGCGGGCCCACCGCCAGGCGCCGCTGGTCCTCGTCGGCGCCGACGCACTCTCCGCGGGAGCCGTCCGGGCACTGCCGCGCCGTCCCGGCGTCGTCGTCGTGGCGCGGGGCGAGCTGCCCGCCGCCGACTGGGCCGGGGCGGTCGAGGTCGGCGCGGAGCGGGTGGCCGTCCTCCCGGACGACGAGTCGTGGCTGCTCACCCGGTGCACCACCGCGGTGCGCGCCCCGGTCGAGCGCGGCCGGCTGGTCGTCGTCGGTGGGGCCTGCGGCGGCGCGGGCGCGAGCACGGTCGCGACGGCCGTCGCGCTGGCCGCCGCGCCGGGGGTCACCCTGGTCGACGCCGATCCGTGGGGAGCGGGGCTGGACCTGCTCCTCGGCGCGGAGCGGGCCGACGGGCTGCGCTGGCCGGAGCTGAGCGGGCTGCGCGGCCGCGTGGCGGGTGACGCGCTGCTTGCCGCGCTCCCCGACGTGGCGGGGGTCTCCGTCGTGGCCGCGGCGCGGTCCTCCCCGCAGCCCGTGCCCCCCGACGCGCTGGCAGCGGTGGTCGACGCGGCGCGCTCCGTCGGCTGCCCGGTCGTGGTCGACCTGCCGCGGAGCGCCGGCGGGGACGCGCCACCGGTGGCGGCCGACGCCGACCTCGCCGTCCTGGTGGTGCCCGCCCGCCTGCGCGCCGCCACGGCCGCGCGGCTGCTCGTCGAGGCGCCGGACTCGGCGTGGGCGGGGGCGCAGCTCGTCGTGCGGCAGGTCCCGGGTGGGCTCGCCCGCGAGGAGGTGGCCGACGTCGTCGGCCGTCCGGTGCTCGCCGACCTCGCGCACGACCGCAGCGCCGTGCCGCGGGGCGAGCGCGGGGAGCCGCCCCAGGTCTCCGCCCGGTCGCCGCTCGGCGTCGTCGCGCGCCGGGTCCTCGCCGCCCTGCGGACCGCGGACGCCGGCCGGTGAGCGCGCCGGCGCTGCTGGACCGGGTGCGGGCCCGGCTCGCCGCCCAGCCCGGTCCGCCGACGCGGGCCGCCGTCGCGGCGCTCGTGCGGGAGGAGGCGGGCGGGCTCCTCGGCGACGACGACGTCCTGCTGGCCGTGCGGACCGCGGTGGACGAACTGGCCGGCGCCGGCCCGCTGGAGCCGCTGCTGCGGGCGCCGGGCGTCACCGACGTCCTGGTGAACGGCCCCGACCGGGTGTGGGTCGATCGCGGCGCGGGCCTGGAGCTCTCGGCGGTGTCCTTCCCCGACGACGACGCGGTCCGCCGTCTCGCCGTCCGGCTCGCCGCCACGGTCGGCCGCCGGCTGGACGACGCGTCGCCGTGGGTGGACGTCGGCCTCCCCGACGGGACCCGGCTGCACGCGGTGCTCCCACCGGTGTCCGGCAGCGGCACCTGCCTGTCCCTGCGCGTCCTGCGGCGCACGACCGCCCGTAGCAGGGCCTCCGACTCCCCCGGCAGCGTGCCCCGCGCGGCGAGGCCGGCCAGGTCGAGCGAGCACCGGCGCAGCACCCGCAGCGACAGGCAGGTGCCGCTCCCCGACACCGGTGGCAGCACCGCGTGCAGCCGGGTGCC
>DASQTE010000054.1:0-2859 GCA_035642035.1 Blastococcus sp. | reverse complement strand
AGCACCCGGGCGTCGGCGTCGAGGTCCGGGGCGTCGACGTGGCCCTCGGGGAAGGCGGCGACGCCGATCCGCATGTCGGCCCGCGCGCGGATCAGGGCGACGAGCTCGTTGGCGTAGGTCAGTCCCCCCTCGGTGGGCGTCCAGGGAGTGCCCGGACCGGTGGGCGGGTCGCCGCGCAGCGCCATCACGTGGGTGACCCCGGCCCGGCGGAGGTCGTCGAGGATGGCAGCGATCTCATCGGTGGTGTGTCCGACGCAGGTCAGGTGCGCGACGGGCAGCAGGCTGGTCTCCCGGGCGATGCGCTCGGTGATGGCGACGGTGCGGTCGCGGGTGGTGCCACCGGCGCCGTACGTGACCGACACGAACGTCGGGCCGTACGGCTCCAGCTCGGTGATCGCCTGCCAGAGCTGCTCCTCGCCCGCCTCGTCCTTCGGCGGGAAGAACTCGAAGGAGAACGACCGCTCGCCCCGTTGCAGGAGCTCGCGCATGCTCAGTCCCCGTCCACTCGTCATGCGCCGCAGCCTACGAGCACCGGGACCCGTCCGGGCCCGTGTCCACTGATCAGGCCGGGCGTCGTTAGGCTCCGAGCGTGACGACCTGGGACCCCGCACCGTTCCGCGACCAGGTCCAGCAGGTCCTGGACGACTTCCTCGACCAGCGGGAGGCGGAGCTGGCCCCGCTCGGTGCCGACGCCACCCGGCTGATCAGCGAGGCCCGTACGGCGGTGCGCGGCGGCAAGCGGTTCCGGGCGGCCTTCTGCTACTGGGGCTACCGCGCGATCGAGCCCGACGTCGCCGACCCCGCAGCCCTGGCGCGGGCCTGCGCCTCCCTGGAGGTGCTGCACGCGAGCGCCCTCGTCCACGACGACTACATGGACGCCTCCGACACCCGGCGCGGTCGCCCCGCGACGCACCGTGCGTTCGAGGCGGAGCACCGCGCGGCCGGCTGGCGCGGCGACCCGGAGCAGCACGGTGCGGCCGCCGCGATCCTCCTCGGCGACCTGCTGCTGGGCTGGGCCGGCGACCTGCTGCGCCACTGTGGTCTCGGTGCCGACGGGGTCGCGTCGGGCATGGACCTCTTCGAGCTCTGCCGCAACGAGGTGATCGCCGGGCAGTTCCTGGACGTGTCCGTGCAGGCGCGCGGTCGCGCCGACGTCGACACCGCGATGACGGTGCTGCGCTACAAGTCGGCGAAGTACTCCATCGAGCGGCCGCTGCACATCGGCGCCGGGCTGGCCGGTGCCGACGCCGACCGGATCGAGCAGCTGAGCCGCTTCGGCCTGCCGCTCGGTGAGGCGTTCCAGCTGCGCGACGACCTGCTGGGCGTCTTCGGCGACCCGGCGGTGACCGGCAAGCCGGCCGGCGACGACCTGGTCGAGGGCAAGCGGACGGTGCTCGTCGCCCTGGCCCTCGACGCGGCCCCACCGGCAGCGGCCCAGCGCCTGGACAGCGCGCTGGGCACGCCGCTCACGGCCGACGACGTGGACGAGCTGCGCGCGATCATCGAGGGCTCCGGCGCTCGGTCCCAGGTCGAGGCCGTCATCGGCGAGCTGGCCGACCACGCGGTCCAGGCCCTTCGGGCGTCCGACGTCGACGAACAGGCGCGGGTGGTGCTGACCGAGCTGGCAGCGGCTGCGACGCAGCGCACGGTCTGAGCTGCCGCGGCCCGGTGCGCCGGCCACGTCGCGGATGTTCAGTCGCGGATGTTCAGTCGAGGCTGGCCAGGCCGGGCACGTCCGGCCCCTCGCCCCGCAGCAGCACCGCGAACGGCACGCCCTTGTCGGCGTTGACCCGCGAGCCCAGCGCGCTGAGCGCGATGCTGAAGGCCCTCTCGTCGGCGCGGGCCAGGGTGCCCCAGCCGTCCCACAGCAGCAGCACCCCGTCGACGCCGCGACCGATGTCGTGGAGGCAGTCGGCGAGCGCATCGAAGTTCTGGCCGTAGTAGTCGGGGAAGTCCAGCGCCTCGCCGACCGCGGCCAGGAACGCTGCCTTGTTGTCCGCGCGGGTCCAGCCGTCGACGTGGGCGAACCCCCAGCCGGCGTGCTCGACGGTGTGACGCACGTCGGCGACGTCGAACGCCCCGTGCCACAGGTGGATGCCGGGAGCCTCGCGCCCGGCCAGGACGGCCGCCAGTCCGCTCATGCCAGCCCCGTCATGACGGGCTCGCAATGCGCGAGAAGGAGCGGTAGTGGTCGCCGGTGTAGTAGCGCTCGCCGCCCTGTCCGGCGACGATGCGGCGTGGACCGCGCTCCCGTGGGGCGGTCTCGACCGTGTACTCCCGGTAGTAGCCCATCGCTTGGTCGGGCAGCAGGTCCTCACGGTTCTCGAAGGTCACGCCGTCGTTGTCGGCGTACTTGAAGGGGCCGCCCCGGTCGATGCGGTCCAGCACGTCACGCGCCTCTGCAGGCAGGACGGCGGCCTGGATGATCGGCAGGCCGCTGTCGGGGTCGATGCCTCCGGTGCCCGTGGGGTCACTCGTCGGCGTCGTGGTGACGGTGAGCTCATGGGTGGGCGAGGACGAGGTCGTGGTCCCGCCGCCACTGGGTTCGGGGTCGTCCCGCTGCCCACCGCCGGTGAGCAGCCAGGCAACGAGGATCGCCGCCACCAGGAGCAGCAGCAGCCACCGGTAGCGCCGGCGGCCCGTGGCGACCTCGGTCATCAGTACTCCAGCACCTGCGCGCGCCGCTTGACCTCGCTGCCGCGGTTCTCGCGCAGCGCGTCGATGGGCCGACCGGGGAGGTCGTCGTCGGTGAAGAGCCACGCGATGCACTCGCGGTCGTCGAACTTGTGGTCGTGCAGCATGACCAGCAGCCCCGACAGGCCCTTGACGACCAGGCCGTCCTGGATGAAGTCGGCCGGC
>DASQTE010000053.1:0-8890 GCA_035642035.1 Blastococcus sp. | reverse complement strand
CCGCCCTGCGGATCTCCGGCCAGCGGTACCTGGACCCACCCGAGTTCGTCCGGTCGCTCGCGACGGCCGTCCGTGCGCGCGGCGATGGGATCGCGGACGGCAGGGGCGTCACCGGCCTGCGCGACGCCGCCGACGGCGTGGTCGTGACCACCGCCGAGGGCGAGCACCGGCACGACGCCGTGGTGGTCGCCACCGGCGCCTGGCTCGGCGCCCTGGCCCGGCGGTTCGGCGTCCGTCAGCCGGTGCAGGCCGGCCGCGGGTACAGCTTCAGCGTGCCGGTCGAGCGGATGCCGGCCGGACCGCTGTACTTCCCACAGCAGCGGGTGGCCTGCACGCCGCTCGGCGACCGGCTGCGCGTCGCCGGGATGATGGAGTTCCGCCGTCCCGACGACCCGCTCGACCCCCGCCGGATCACGGCGATCGTCGATGCCGTCCGGCCGTACCTCTCCGGGGTCGACCTCGACGACCGGCAGGACGAGTGGGTGGGCTCGCGGCCGGTCACCGCCGACGGCCTGCCGCTGCTGGGCCGCACGTCCTCGCCGCGGGTCTTCGTGGCCGGCGGGCACGGGATGTGGGGCATGGTGCTCGGGCCGGTCACGGGTCAGCTGCTCGCCGAGACGGTGCTGACCGGCGAGGCGCCTCCTGAACTGCGTCCCTTCGACCCGCTGCGGTAGCCGCCTGACGGATGTCAGGCGCCATCGGCGACGTTCCGCACTACCTGCGGGCGGGCGGTCGCAGCACGCTCGACGGGTGACCTCAGCACCCGCCCTGGACATCTCCGGACTCACCGTCCGCTACGGCGAGACGGTCGCCGTCGACGGGCTCGACCTCACCGTGCCCGCCGGCCAGACGGTGGCCCTGCTCGGTCCCAACGGGGCCGGCAAGTCCACCACCGTCAACGCCGTGCTCGGCCTGCTGCGACCGGACGCCGGCCGCATCCAGGTGCTCGGCCGGACGCCGCTGGACGCCATCCGGGCCGGCAGCGTCGGGGCGATGCTGCAGCACGGCGGCTTGCCCAGCGAGGCCCGCGTGGGCGAGGTGATCGACCTGGTGCGGCGGAGCTTCCCGACGGCGTGGCCGCTGGACGACCTGGTCGCCACGGCCGGCATCGAGGGGCTCCTCGCCCGGCCGGTCGACGCGCTCTCCGGAGGTCAGCGGCAGCGCGTGCTGCTGGCCCTCGCCCTGGCCGGTGAGCCGCCGCTGCTGCTGCTCGACGAGCCGACGTCGGCCATGGACGTCGAGGGGCGGCGGGCCTTCTGGACGACGATGCGCGGCCTGGCCGGCCGGGGGCACACCGTCGTCTTCGCCACCCACCACCTGGAGGAGGCCGACGCCGTGGCCGACCGGGTGGTCGTGGTCGCGGGCGGCCGGGTGGTCGCCGACGGCTCGGCCGCCCAGCTCAAGGCCGGCGGCGCCACCCGCCGGATCAGCTTCACCGCCGGACCCGGCCAGGACCTCGACGCCCTGCCCGCAGTGCGCTCGAGCAGCCGGCAGGGCAGCACCGTCACGCTCACCACCGCCGACGCCGAGGCGACCCTCCGGGCGCTGCTCGCCGACGGCACGCCGCTGCCGGACCTGGAGGTCCGCGGCGCCAGCCTCGAGGACGCCGTCCTCACCCTGACCTCGTCCGCCACCACCATCGGAGCCCGGTCGTGAACCCGCTGTTCGCCTTCCAGCTGCGCCGGGTGGCGCGCAACCGCCAGTACCTGGTCTTCACCGTGGTGCTGCCCGCGCTGTTCACCATCTTCTTCACCAAGATCTTCGGCGGCATGGCGTCGGGGCCGGGCGAGTACCAGCGCCAGGCGGCGCTCTACATGGTCTCGATGATGGCCTACGGCGGGCTCGGCGCCGCCCTGGGCGCGACCATCCGGATCTCCTTCGACCGCGCCTCGGGATGGCTCCGGCAGCTGCGCGTGACACCGGTGCCGCAGACCCAGGTCCTCGCCGTCGACGTGGCCGTCGGTGCCCTGCTGACGCTGCCGAGCCTGGTCGTCGTCGCCCTCGTCGGCCGCTTCGTCAACGACGTCCAGCTCGGGCTCGGGCAGTGGCTGGCCCTGGTCGGCGTGCTCTGGGCCGGCGCGATCACCTTCGTCGCGCTCGGCATCCTGCTCGGGCTCGCCCTCGACGAGAAGGCGGCCGGTGGCGCCATGGGCTTCGTCGGCGTCGTCCTGGCGACGCTCGGCGGCCTCTGGGCGCCCGTCGAGGTCTTCCCCGACTCCCTGCGCACGCTGGCTCACGCCATGCCGTCCTACTGGTACGCGGAGCTGGGTCGCGACGTGGCCGCGGGGGCCGTCCCGTCGGGGACGGCGGTCGTCGTCCTGGCCGGCTTCACCGCGGCCTTCGCCCTGCTCGCGGTGGCCGTGGCACGGCATCGGCCGCTGCACGCCGTCGCGGGCTGAGCACGGATACGGTCGCCGGCATGGACGTGCGCAGCCGCTTCCACCAGCTGGCCTGGGCCCTGCCGTGGCTGCTGTTCCAGCTCTTCCCGATCGCCGACCTGGTGTCGGAGCCGCGCCCGGTGGGCGTGCGGATCGTCGCCGGGATCGGACTGGCCGTCTTCACCGCCGTGTACCTCGTCGTCTTCGGCCGCGCCTTCGCCCGGGGGTGCGCCCCGGCGTACCGGGAGCTGGCCCTGGTCGCGGTGCTCGGCGTGGCCTTGGCGGTCGGGCTCGGGACGGCGTGGGCCGGCCTGATGATCTACGTGTCCGCCGCCGTCGCGGTGACCTTGCCCGAGCGGTGGGTGTGGCCCGCGGTGCTGGCCGCGACCGCGGTGTGCGCCGCCGTCATCGCCGCCGACGGGCTGCTCCAGGACGTGTTCATCCTCCCGGTGATGTGCGTGCTCACGGCGTTCGCCCTGCGCGGCACGCGCTACCTGGTGTCGGTCAACGCGGAGCTGTCGGAGGCCCGCGAGGAGCTGGCCCGCAGCGCCGTCGCGGAGGAGCGGATGCGCTTCGCCCGCGACCTGCACGACCTGCTCGGGCACAGCCTGTCGCTGATCGCGCTGAAGAGCGAGCTCGCCGGGCGGCTGGCCGAGCGCGACCCGGCGCGGGCCCGGCAGGAGATGGCCGACGTCGAGGCCACGGCGCGGCAGGCCCTCGCCGAGGTGCGCGACGCGGTGAGCGGCTACCGGCAGGTGAGCCTGGGGCAGGCGCTCGCCGAGGCCAGCTCGGCCCTGTCGGCCGCCGGCATCACCCTGCGGGCGCCCGCCGGCGGGGATCCGCTGCCCGGCACGGTCGACGCCGTGCTCGGCTGGGTGGTCCGCGAGGCGACGACGAACGTGCTGCGGCACAGCGGGGCGCGCTCGGTCACGGTCGGCCTGGCGACGACGGACGACGACGTCACGCTCACGGTCACCGACGACGGCCGGGGCGGCAGCGCGCCGCCCGGAGCCGGGCTGGCCGGGCTGGTCGAGCGGGTCGAGGCCGTCGGTGGCCGGCTCGAGGCCGGGCCGGCCGAGGGACGCGGGTTCCGGCTGGCCGCCGTCGTCCCGGCCCACCTGCCCGCGCACGAGGCGGTGACCCGGTGATCCGGGTGCTCATCGCCGAGGACCAGACGCTGGTGCGCGGCGCGCTCCGCGCCCTGCTGGAGCTGGAGGACGACCTGGAGGTCGTCGCCGAGGTGGGCCGTGGCGACGCCGTCGTCGGGGCCGCCCTCGAGCACCGGCCGGACGTGGCGCTGCTCGACATCGAGATGCCCGGCGGCGACGGCATCGAGGCCGCCCGCGGGCTCGCCGCCGCGGTGCCCGGCTGCCGGGCCGTCATCCTGACCACGTTCGGCCGGCCGGGGTTCCTGCGCCGGGCCATGGAGGTCGGTGCGGCCGGCTTCCTGGTGAAGGACGCGCCGGTCGCCGAGCTGGCCCGGGGGATCCGGGCGGTGATGGCAGGGGAGCGGGTCATCGACCGTGAGCTGGCGGCCGCCGCCCTCGCCATCGGCGCGACGCCGCTGTCCGCCCGCGAGGCCGACGTGCTGCGGGCGGCCGTGGACGGCTCCACCGTGGCCGACATCGCCGGCCGGCTGTTCCTGTCGGAGGGGACGGTGCGCAACTACCTGTCGTCGGCCATCGGCAAGACCGGCGCCCGCACCCGCGTCGAGGCCGCGCGGGTGGCCGCGGAGAAGGGCTGGCTGTGACGCCGCCCTCCGACCGTCAGTCGCGGTCGACCCACTCGGTGATCATCCGGTCGTGCAGGTGCAGGCAGGTCATCCGCAGCGTCCCGCCGGGCGAGGCCGTGAAGCCGTGGACCTCGCCGGGGGGCACGACCACCACCGAGCCACCGGAGGCCTCGATCGTCTCGTCGCCGGCCAGGAACGAACCCGACCCCTCGTGCAGGACGAAGACCTCGGCGTACGGATGGGTGTGCGGGCCGGGGCCGTGGCCCGGCGGACTGGCCTGGACGAAGAAGGAGACCGGTACGCCACCGTGGTCGCGACCGAGGAACGTGCGCGACTCGTCGTTCCCCGGCAGGTCCGAGTTCCGGATGTGCAGGGCCATGCCGCCTCCTCGCCGGGTGCCGGTCGACTCAGATCCGGCGGGGGTTGGGCACGGGCGGCTGCGTCGGGATCGACGCGGTGGCCGGGCCCGCCGGCGCCTGGACCGGGGTCAACGCGTCGAGGTCGAGGACCCGCACGTGGATCACGTTCCGCTGCTGCAGGGCCGCACGCAGGGCACGGTGCAGCCCGTCCTCGAGGTACAGCTCGCCGTGCCACTGCACCGCGTGCGGGAACAGGTCGCCGTAGAAGGTCGAGTCGTCGGCGAGGAGGGCGTCGAGCGCCAGCTCCTTCTTCGTCGTCGTCAGCGTGTCCATCCGCACCTGCCGAGGCGGGATCATCGCCCAGTCCCGGGTGGCCAGGCCGTGGTCGGGATAGGGGCGGCCGTCACGTACCGCTTTGAAGATCAGGGAACCGACCTCCGCTCTCTGCCCCGCGCGAGGGCGCCGACGGATCCACCCTAGCGGCCACCCGGAGGGCACGCCGCCGCCCACCGGAGAGGGTGAGGCCCCGCGCGAGCCTCGCGACGGGGGCCCGCGACCGTCGTATGCTGGCTTGGCACTCTGCCCGTGCGAGTGCCAACCCCTCGGCGCCCGCACGGCACGTCGACCGGTACGGGGAGGTGTCACCGTGGCGCACGACGAACGCCGCCTGGAGGTCCTCCGGGCCATCGTCCAGGACTACGTCTCGACGAACGACCCCGTGGGCAGCAAGGCCCTCGCCGAACGGCACGACCTCGGCGTGTCCCCCGCGACCATCCGCAACGACATGGCGGTGCTGGAGGAGCAGGGCTACATCACGCAGCCGCACACCAGTGCCGGCCGGGTGCCCACGGACAAGGGCTACCGCCTGTTCGTCGACCGGCTGTCGGCGGTCAAGCCGCTGTCGGTCGCCGAGCGACGGGCGATCGAGCGCTTCCTCGACGGCGCCGTCGACCTGCACGACGTCCTCAGCCGCAGCGTGCGGCTGCTGGCCCAGCTCACCCGCCAGGTGGCCGTCGTCCAGTACCCGACGCTGTCCCGCAGCGCGGTCCGCCACCTCGAGGTGGTGCAGCTGGCCGCGGCGCGGCTCATGCTGGTCCTCATCACCGACACCGGCCGGGTCGAGCAGCGGATCGTCGACACCCCCGTGGACGTCGACGCCGGAGCGGTGGCCGAGCTGCGCACCCTGCTCAACGCCGCCTTCGTCGGAGTGAAGCTGGTGGACGCCGGCCAGAAGGTGCCCGACCTGCTCGAGACGGCGCCGCCGCACCTGCGGGGCCTGGTCGCCACGGTCAGCGCCACCCTGCTGGAGACCCTCGTCGAGCCCAGCGAGGACCGGCTGGTCATCGGCGGGACGGCGAACCTCGCGCGCGGCAACGCCCTCGACTTCCCGGGTTCTGTCCGGCCGCTGCTGGAGGCATTGGAAGAACAGGTCGTGGTCCTGCGGTTGATGAGTCAGGTGGACGCGAGCACGGTGCTGGTGCGCATCGGTGAGGAGAACGCCCACGAGGCGCTCACCGGGGCATCCTTCGTCTCCGTCGGCTACGGCTCCGACGACCGGGCCCTCGGTGGGCTCGGGGTCGTGGGACCGACCCGCATGGACTACCCGATGAACATGGCCGCGGTTCGCGCCGTGGCCCGCTACGTCGGCCACCTGCTGGCCGAGAGCTGAGGCTGAGACTTCTCGATGGCGACCGACTACTTCGGCGTGCTGGGCCTGTCCCACGATGCCAGTGACAGCGACATCAAGCGCGCTTACCGGAGGATGGCGCGGGACCTGCACCCCGACGTCAACCCGGACCCGGGGGCCAAGGAGCGCTTCCAGGAGGTCACGCGGGCCTACGAGGCGCTGACCGACCCCGACAAGCGACGCATCGTCGACCTCGGCGGCGACCCGTTCGACGCGGGTGGCGGCGGTGGCGGGGCCGGCGGCTTCGGCGGCGCCGGGTTCGGCGGCCTGGGCGACATCATGGACGCGTTCTTCGGCGGGGCGGCCACGCGTGGCCCGCGCAGCCGCACCCGGGCGGGCCGCGACGCGCTGATCCCGGTGGAACTGGAGCTCGACGAGACGGTCTTCGGCACCGCGAAGGAGATCACCGTCGACACCGCCGTCCTCTGCACGGTGTGCACCGGGGCCGGCACAGCGCCCGGCACCCACCCGACCACCTGCACCACGTGCGCGGGCCGGGGCGAGGTGCAGAGCGTCCAGCGCGGGTTCCTGGGCCAGGTCGTCTCCAGCCGGGTCTGCCCGACCTGCGCGGGGACCGGCCAGATCATCCCCGACCCGTGCCGCGAGTGCGGCGGCGACGGTCGCGTCCGCGCCCGGCGCACGCTCCAGGTGAAGGTCCCGGCGGGCGTCGAGGACGGCATGCGCATCCGGCTCACCGGCCAGGGCGAGGTGGGCCCCGGCGGCGGCCCGGCCGGCGACCTGTACGTCGAGGTCCACGAGCGCCCGCACGAGGTGTTCACCCGCGACGGCGAGGACCTGCACTGCCGGGTCACCCTGCCGATGACGTCGGCCGCCCTCGGGACGACGCTCAGCCTCAAGACGCTGGACGGCGACGAGGACCTCGACATCAAGCCCGGGACCCAGTCCGGCAGCGTCCTCACGCTGCGCGCGCACGGCGCACCGCGGCTGCGCGGCACCGGGCGCGGCAACCTGGTGGTGCACGTCGAGGTCGCGACCCCGACCCGCCTCGACGCCGAGCAGGAGAAGCTGCTCCGGGAGCTCGCCGCCCTCCGCGGGGAGGACCAGGCGGACTCGCACCGGGAGGCGCAGGGCGGGCTGTTCTCCCGGGTCCGCGACGCGTTCAACGGGCGCTGAGGTGACCGCTCCGGACGTCGGCGTCCCCGAGCTCGACGGCGCGCCGCTGTTCCTGCTGGAGGTGCTGCCGGACTCCGGCGAGCTGCTCGTCGACGGCGCGGAGGGACGGCACGCGGTCGAGGTGCTGCGGCTCGCGCCGGGGGAGCGGGTGCGGGTCGGCGACGGTCAGGGGACGGTCGCCGAGGGCGACGTCGTCTCCGCCGGCGCCGACGGCCTGCGGGTCGCCGTCCGGGCGCGCCTGGAGGTGCCGGCGCCGTCCCCGGAGTTCGTGCTGGTGCAGGCGCTGCCGAAGGGTGACCGCGGCCCGCTGGCCGTCGAGCTCGCCACCGAGCTGGGCGTCGACCGGATCGTGCCGTGGACCGCGGCCCGCTGCGTGACCCGCTGGCGGGACGACCGGATCGCCAAGGGCGTGGCGAAGTGGCGGTCGGCGGCCCGCGCGGCCGCCAAGCAGTCGCGGCGGCCGCGGGTGCCCGAGGTGACCGACCCGATGACCACCCGCGAGGTCTGCGGGATGCTCGCCGACGTCGACCTCGCCGTCGTGCTGCACGAGCAGGCCCGCCGCCCGCTGTCCGGGCTGCAGATCCCGCGCGAGGGCGCCATCTCCGTCATCGTCGGGCCCGAGGGCGGGCTCACCGACGGCGAGGTGGTCGCGTTCCGCGCCGCCGGCGCCGAGGCCGTCCGCCTGGGGCCCGAGGTCCTGCGCACCTCGACCGCCGGCGCCGCCACCCTGGCCGCGCTGAGCATGCGCACCCGCTGGGCCTGACGGGCTGCTCCAGGATGATCAGCTCTCCTGATCATTCCGGGTCCTGGCTCACGGTGGACGGTGAGCCAGGACCCGGAACGGTGAGCCAGGACGCGGTGCGCCAGCGTCAGCAGCAGCGGCTGACCGGGTTCTTCTCCGCGGCGTCGGTGCGCTGCCGCTCGAACTCGTAGCGGCTCATCGGCGCGTGGCCGTGCTCGGCGCAGTGCTCCAGGTAGTCATCCCAGCGGGCCTCGCCGGTGAACTCCCTGAGGTACCAGCGCACGCCCTCCCAGGCGCGGGACAGCGCGGCGGTCACTGCTCCTCCGCCTCGCTGCGCCCGGCCCCGGCACCGACGAGGCGCTCGTGCTCGGCGATCGCCCGCTTCTCCTCAGTGGTCGGGAAGAGGCCGGCGGGCTCGACGAGCTTCGACGGCACCGCCGGTTCCTCCGTCGTCGGCAGCCCGCCCGACCGGATCGCCCGCATGATCACCACGGCGGCGTGCGCGGCCACGACCAGCGTCAGCAGCGCGAAGATCGCCTGGAGGATGCCGTTGAGCGTCGAGTTGAAGATGACCTGGTCCATCTGCCCCTGGTCCTGGGCGGGTGCGAGGACCTCCCCGGCGTCCTGGGCGTCGCGGTACACGCTCGCCTGGGTGAAGTAGCCGACCCGCGGGTCGCCGGAGAAGACCTTCTGCCAGCTCGCGGTCATGGTGACGACGAGGTCCCAGGCCAGCGGGATCCCGGTCACCCACGCGTAGCGCAGCTTCCCGTGCTTGACCAGCAGCACGGTGCACAGCGTCAGCGCGATGGCGGCGAGCAGCTGGTTGGCGATGCCGAACAGCGGGAAGAGCTGGTTGAC
>DASQTE010000052.1:0-2018 GCA_035642035.1 Blastococcus sp. | reverse complement strand
GGCATGGCCATGGGGTATGCCGTGCTCGCCGGCGCGCGGTTGGCCGCCGGTGGGGCATCAGCCGACGTGGTGGCGGATGCCGTGCGCGCGACGTGCGCTGCCGCCACGGTCGTCTTCTACGTCGACACCCTGGAGTACCTGAGGCGCGGGGGCAGGATCGGCAAGGCTGGAGCGTTGGTCGGCTCCGCGCTGTCGATCAAGCCGATCCTCGGGCTCCGCGAGGGGCACATCGTCCCGCTCGAGCGGGTGCGCACCTCGACCCGGGCCATCGCCCGCCTCGAGGACCTCGCAGTGGAGGCCGCGATGTCCGTGCCCAGCGGCTTCGACGGCGCCGACGTGGCCGTGCACCACCTGGACTCGCCGGAGCGGGCGGAACGGCTGGCAGAGCGGCTGCGCGCCCGCCTGGGGCAGGGCGCCGACGTCCGTGTCGTGGGGCTCGGGGCGGTCGTCGGGGCGCACGTCGGCCCTGGGACGCTGGCCGCCGCAGTGGTGCCGAGGTTGGCGCGCTGACCGATGGGCTGGCTCGTCGCCGAGATCGCCGTCGTTGCGGTCGTCTGCTTCCTCATCGGCTCGGTGAACCCCGCGGCCCTCGTCGGCCGGTCGCTCGGACACGACCTGCGAACCTCCGGGTCGGGCAACCCGGGCGCGACCAACGCCGGGCGGGTGCTCGGCCCCAAGTGGGGAGTGCTGGTCCTCGTCCTCGACGTCGCCAAGGCGTACCTGCCGACTCTGCTCGTGCTGCGAACCCTGGGGACCGTGGCTGCGCTGGTCGCCGGCCTCTCGGTGGTGCTGGGTCACGTGTTCAGCCCTTTCCTGCGTGGCCACGGCGGCAAGGGCGCGGCCTGCGCCCTCGGTGCGGTGCTCGCGGTGGAGCCCTGGGTCGGGCTCGGGGCGGTCGTCGCGTTCGCGCTCGCCAAGACCGTCCTGCCGTTCGTCGGCGAGGCATCGGTGGTCACGGTGGGCGTCATCGGCCTCGTCGGGGTGTTCGGTCTGGTCGGCCTTGCGCCGTTCGTGGGGCCGGTTGTCGGGGCCTGGCTGGTGCTGCTCTCCGTGCTCGTCCTGTCCCGCCACCGCCGCAACATCGTCGCCTGGCGGTCGCGGCGGGTGCCGTGACGGCCGAGGTGTTGCGGCACGCCTGCCCGCAGGCGACTCGGGACGGACCTGCCCTCGACCTCGAGGGACCCGGCGGCCGTCGCTGCCCCGACCTCGGCGTCCACAGTGAGGTCCGCGCCACGCGGTACTCCACAGGTGGCCGCGGCGCCTCGGGGCGGGCGGTCGGCCCTCCTTAGTGTCGGCGCATGCCCCGACGTCACGACCCCGAGCTCCTCTCACCCCGGGCCATGGCTCGGCTCCGTGCGCCGCGGGGCTACGTGCCGACCGAGGTCGAGCTGCATCGGGACCCGAGGGTCTCCGAGGCGGCGTCCAACGGCGGCCGCTCCAGCCGCCACGCGAGCCGGCTGTCGCGGTGGGGGTGGGTGCGGGTGCCCGTCGCGTTGGAGGGGGCGCGATGGCAGCCCGGCCGGTCCGCCGTCCTGGGCGTCGTCGTCGTGACGCTGCTGGCGGTCGCGGTGTTCGGGCTCCGGGTGGCGTGGGCCACCTCCTACGAGGCAGGGAGGGTCCTGGCACCTGGCGGAGGTGCACGGGCCGGACCACAGGGAGTCACGGCAGCCGCGGCCCCAGTGGGGGTTCCGGCCGATGCCGCCAGGAGGGGCACCGCTGGCACGGAGGGTGAGGAGACACCCGGCGGGGACATGGGCACCCGAGGTGGCGCGCCGACGGTCACCGGGACACCCGGAGCAGCAGTGGTCGTGCACGTGGTGGGACAGGTGCGCCGGCCGGGTGTCCTCCGGCTCGCCGCGGGGTCCCGGGTGGCGGACGCCCTCGACGCGGCCGGTGGACCGACGCCCACCGCTGACCTGGCCCGGGTCAACCTCGCGCGGGTCCTCGTCGACGGTGAGCAGGTGCAGGTCCCGGCGCCCGGGGACCCGGACCCCGTCGGCGTCGGTGTCGTTCCCGCG
>DASQTE010000051.1:0-3003 GCA_035642035.1 Blastococcus sp. | reverse complement strand
GGTGCTCAGTGCCCTGCGCCGGCTCGGCCCGTCCACGCGGGCCGAGCTGGCCAAGCACACCGGCCTCGCCAAGGCCACGGTCGGCGTGATCGTCGCGGACCTCGAGGCGTCGGGAGCGGTCGCCGAGGAGGGCTCCCGGCCGGGCGTTCGTGGCCGGCCGGGACGCCCCGTGTCGCTGCGCGGCGCGCGCTTCGTCGCCCTCGGCCTGGAGCTCAACGTCGACTACGTCTCCGCCGTCGTGCTCGACCTCGCCGGGGGCGTCGTCTCCAGCTCCAGCCGTCCCGGCGGCACGAGCGACGACCTCGGCGACCTGGCGCGGACCGCGCTCGAGGACCACGTCGGTCCGGACAGCACGCTCGTCGGGACGACGCTGGCCCTGCCCGGGCTCGTGCGGGGCGACGACCAGACCGTGGCGTGGGCACCGAACCTCCACGTCGACTGGACGGGGCTCGCCGACACGCTCGGCTCGCTGGTCCCCGGCCGGCGGATCGCCATCAGCAACGACGCCAACTGTGCGGCGTACGCCGAGTCGCACCACGGCGCCGCCCGGGGGGTGGCGCACGCGCTCTACCTCACCGGCACGGTGGGCATCGGGGCGGGCATCGTCCAGGACGGCGAGCTCATGCGTGGCGGTGCGGGCTTCGCCGGCGAGGTCGGGCACATGCCCGTGGGCGACTCCTCCGCCCTCTGCGGCTGCGGGCGCAGGGGGTGCTGGGAGGCCTCCATCGGGCTCCACGCGATGCTCTCGGCCGTCGGCATGTCGGAGCTCGACACCCCCCTGCGGACGGCTGAGGCGGTGGCCGCGCGCGCCGCGACGGATGCCGACGTCCGGGCCGGGCTGGAGCGCGTGGGGCGCTCCGTGGGCCTCGGCATCGCGATGCTGAGCAGCGTCCTCGATCCCGAGGTGGTGGTCATGGGCGGCTACTTCGCGCCTCTCGGCGACCTGGTGCTGGAGCCGGCGCGACGGACGCTCGACGAGCGGCTCGCGTCCGCGGTGCAGGTGCGACCGGACCTGCGGCCGAGCACGCTCGGCATCCTGGCCGCTGCCCTCGGGGCGGCGGAGCAGGCCTTCGGCCCGGTGTTCTCCGGCGACCTCGACCTCGGCGCCTGAGCAGCCGCGTCAGCCGGCCAGCCGGGCCCGTACGTCGACCAGCCCTGCGCCCAGCGCCGCGACCGGGTCGACGAAGAGCGGCTCCAACGCGATCTCCGCAGCGCCGAGCAGCGGCGAGTCCGAGCCCAGGCCGGGCATCGCGAGCGTCACCGACTCCAGCGGCGCGGGCAGCGCGCGGTCGACGAGACCGGCGTTGACCTCGGCGCCGACCAGTGTGTAGAGAGAGCGGAAGTAGCCCCCGAGCACGATCATCTGGGGGTTGAACAGGTTGACGATGCTGGCCAGGCCCTGACCGATCGCGGTGCCCGTCGCGCGCAGTGCGGGCGACGGCTCGTCGAAGCCGTCGAGGACCTCGTCGAGCTGCGCCACCTTGTCGGGCGGGCACTGGATGGCTTCCGCGATGGCATGGGCGCCGACCTCGGTCTCCCAGCAGCCGCGGTTGCCGCAGTGGCACGGGCGCCCGTGCGGGTCGAAGCGCAGGTGGCCGATCTCGCCGGCGTAGCCGCCGGCCCCCTCGAGCCGGTGCCCTCCCGTGATGACACCCGCACCGACACCGACGTTGCCGGAGACGTAGATGAGCTCGTCGATGCCCACCCCGGCACCACGCGTGTGCTCGGCGAGAGCGCCCAGGTCGGCGTCGTTGGCGATGGACACCGGCACGTCGAGTCCCAGGGCGGCCAGCACGATGCCGCCGAAGGACACGTCGTGCCACTCGAGGTTGGGTGCGAGCCGGACCAGCCCGTCGCTGCGGCGCACCAGGCCCGGGACGCTGATCCCGATGCCGACGAGGGGCGCCGCGGCCGGTGCGTCCTCGACGACGGTGCGGATGAGTGCGGCGACGGACGCCCCCACCTGCCAGGCCTCACCGTGGCTGTGCACGGGGGCGTGCGAGCGCTGCAGGATCCGGCCGCCCAGCCCGATGCGGGCCACGACCGCACGGTCCACCCCCAGGTCGACGGCGATGACGTAGGGCCCGTCCTCCGCGATGCGGACACCTGCCGACGGGCGACCCGCACCTTGGCGGGAGCCCTCGAGGGGGGTGGCCCGCTCGGAGATGCCCAGCGACTCCAGCTCGCCGACCAGCCCGGCGATGGTGCTCCGGTTGAGCCCCATCAGGCTGGTCAGCTCGGCGCGGGAGATCTGGCCGGCGCCGTGGACGTGCCGCAGCAGCGTCCCGAGGTTGTGGCGCCGGATGGCCTCCTGGTTGGTGCCGAGGCCCGAGCGCCGCTGCGGGCTCACGTGCTCGACCTAGACGCCGGCCGAGGACCGACGACGGCGCGAGATCGCGTCGACGCTCGCGGCGAGCAGCAGCACGCCACCGGTGACGAGGAAGTTGATGTAGCTGGCCTGGTTGAGCAGGCCGAGGCCGTTGGGGATCGTCGCGATGACGAGGCCACCGATGACTCCGTCGATCGCCCGTCCGCGCCCGCCGAACAGGCTGGTGCCCCCGATGACCGCCGCACCGACGGCATACAGGAGGACGTTGCCGCCACCGGACCCCGGCGAGACCTTGCCGACGTAGGACGCCAGCAGCAGGCCGCTGACCGCGGCCATCGACGAGCAGATGACGAAGGCCATGATGCGGATGCGGCGCACGTTGATGCCGGCGCGGCGGGCAGCCTCGGCGTTGCCGCCGACGGCGTAGAGGTGGCGGCCGAACCGGGTCTTGGTGAGGATGAAGGTCCAGAAGAGCAGCAGCGCGACCACGACCGGCAGCACCCACGGGATCCCCGCGATGGTGAAGAGCTCTGGGTTGGGGGCCCGGTTGGCGCTCAGCAGGGCGGTGACGCCGAGGACGATCGCAGCCAGCACCGCGATCTTGATGATGACCAGGCCGAGCGGCTGGTGGACCAGGCCGCGAGCCTTCAACGAGCGGTAGCGCCACAGGGAGA
>DASQTE010000050.1:0-3747 GCA_035642035.1 Blastococcus sp. | reverse complement strand
GCATCCGCGGCCCGGGCTGTCCGCCGGAGACCCGGCGACGCCATCGGGAGCCGCGCGCAGCCCGACCTCACCGGCACCGCCGCATCGCGCGGGCGCGGCGCCGCCCCTCGCAGGGTGCTGTCAGTCCCCGTCGCCGCGGTCCGGACTCGGGGTGGCCACCTCGCCCGACTCCGGCCCGTCGTCGCCCTCGTCGCCCTCGTCGTCGCCACCGGCACCATCGTCGCCACCGGCGCCCGGGGTCGAGGGGCTCGGACCGGCCGTAGCCGGCGGAGCGGTCTCGTCCTCGCCGCGGCCCTCGTCGTCGCCCCGGCCTTCCCCGGCCGCTCCCTGCTCGCCCTGTCCGGCGCCGCCCGGCTTGCCGGGCCGGCCGGCCTTTCCGGGCCGGCCCGGGTCCTCGACGGTGCCGGTCCTCCCGATCGCACCGACCGTCGCCGGCGCCGGCCGCCCGCCCGACGCGGCCCCGGTGGGAGCCGGTGCGGTCACGTCCGCGCCGCCGGTCCCCGGCGCCGTGCCGCTCTCCTGGGGAGCCGGCAGCGACGACCCGGCGGGAGCTCCTCCGGCCGACCCGGTCCCGCCCCGGGTCCCCAGGTCGGTGTACACGATGCCCACCACGACACCCGCCGCAGCGGCCAGCACGCACGTCACCAGCCAGGTCCGCCAGCTCGCGTCGCGCATGACGGCGGCATACCCGGGCATCGGGTCTCCACGCCTCCGGCCGTCCCTGACCGACTCCCGCCGCCGGCCCGGCGACGCCCGCGAGCCGGCCGGGCCGGGGTCCGCCTACCCGCGCTCAGGTGCCCGGGCCGCTGGGTCGACCGAGATGTCGACGATGGCGCCGTCGAGGTCGGACGTGAGGCGCCCCAGCTGGTTCTGCTCGGTGATTGTCCACGGCACGACGGCGAGGTCCCGGGAGTGCGCCGCCCGGACCAGGCGGTCGGTGGTGGCCGACCAGTGTGGGTGCACCTCGGCGCAGCCGAGGCGGCGGGCCAGCTCAGGAAGCTCCGGTGAGGTGTTGTCCGCGGTGGTGATGAGGGCGGTCGGCAGCCGTGACTGCTCCCCGGCGAGCACCTGCAGGAGCGCGGGGTCGAACGAGGACACCACGACGTCGGCCGGTCGTGCCGTCGCCAGCACCTGACCGACGGCTCGCGCCGTGGCCGCGGGCGGCTCGGGGCCCCGCTTGACCTCGACGATGAGCCGGCCCCGATTGCCGACCGTCGCCACGATCTCCGACAGGCCCGGCGCCGCGACCGCACCGCCGACCCGGATCCGCCGCAGCACCCCGTACGGGGTCTCGGCGACCGTGACGTCCGCGCCGGCCGTCCGGAGCAGTGTCTCATCGTGGGAACAGACCGGGACACCGTCGGCGCTCAGCCGTACGTCGATCTCGACCCCGTCGGCGCCGGCGAGCGCGGCCTCCACGGCCGGCACCGTGTTCTCGACATGGCCACGACCGGTCGCGCCGCGGTGAGCGAACACCGCCCGGACCGGCCACCACTGAGCTCCTCCGTGCCGCACTCTGGGTGACACCGGAGCACCCGCGCAGCATGACGTCGCCGCCGCGTAGGCGGCCTAGACCTGGTGCTCGAGGAGGCCGGACGGCAGGCGGGCACCTGCGGGAGCGGCGCCCACGCCGTCGGATCTCCGCTCGGAAGGTCGACGTGATGCTGTCCCGGCCGGCCGATGACTGGGGGTGGAGACCAACCAAGTGGGAGGACCGATGATCGACAAGAACGACGTCACCACCCTGTCCGGGGCCACCGTACGGACGTCCCGCGGTGACAAGATCGGCAAGGTTGCCCAGGTCTACCTGGACGACCACACCGGCGAGCCGACGTGGGTGACCGTCCGGACCGGCCTGTTCGGCACCAAGGAGAGCTTCGTACCGCTCGCCGGGGCGCGCCTCGACCACGACCTGCTGGTCGTCGACGTCACCGAGGACCAGGTGCACGGCGCTCCCCGGGTGGACACCGACGGGCACCTGTCCGAGGTGCAGGAGGCGGAGATCCACCGCTACTACGGACTCGACCGGAAGGCGCCTGCGGCCCGCGCGAGCCGCACGAAGACCGGGACCCGGGACCGCGACCGGGCCGCCTCCGGCCGGGCGACCGACGGCGCGATGACGCGGTCCGAGGAGCGGTTGCGCGCGGGTACGGAGCGGGTCGAGACGGGCCGCGCCCGCCTGCGCAAGTACGTGGTCACCGACACCGAGCAGGTGCAGGTGCCGGTCAGCCGCGAGGAGGTTCGCGTCCAGCGGGAGCCGATCACCGACGCCAACCGGGACGCCGCCTATCGCGGACCGGCGATCAGCGAGGACGAGCACGAGGTCACGCTGCACGCCGAGCGCCCCGTCGTGGAGACCGAGGCCGTCCCCGTCGAGCGGGTCCGGCTGGACAAGGAGCGGGTCAGCGACTCCGAGACCGTGACCGGCGAGGTCCGCAAGGAGCGGATCGAGGTCGACGACCCGAGCCGCCGTCGGTCGAAGCACTGACCGACGGCGTCGGAGCATGGCCGGGTGGGTAATTGCTCCACATGGGCGACGAGGGATGCGCAGGAGAACCGGCTCGCCCGAGTGATCGTCGGTGAGCACGGCCGCGCCGGTGCCGGAGACCGCGCTCATGCCCGGGCAGGAGTTCACTGCCGACCGGGCGCTGGCCACGCTGCGGCGGGCGGGGCTGTGGCCGCTGCTGCGGGACGCGTTCACCCGCTTCCGGTACGGCGACGGGTTCAGCCACGCCCGGGCGCTCGCACTGCAGACCTGCCTGTCCCTCATCCCGCTGGCGATCGCCCTGATCGGACTGGCCCGCGCGCTCGGCCACCGGACGACCGGGGCGATCGCCACCGGGGTGGTGCTCCGGCTCACCCCGGGTCAGGGCGACGTGGTCGACGACGTGGTCGCGCTGACCCGCAGCCGCTCCGATGACGCCGGTCAGGTCGCGCTCTGGATCGGTCTCGCCGTCGCGCTGGTGTCCCTGGCCACCGCCATGGCGCAGGTCGAGCGGGGCGCCAACCGGATCTACGGCATCCAGCGGGACCGGCCGACCCTGGCCAAGTACGGGCGGGCGCTGGTCCTCTCCGTCACCGCGGGCCTGCCGGCCCTGCTCGGGTTCCTGCTCCTGGTCGCCGGCGGTCAGGTCGGGCACGAGCTCGCCAAGGCGTACTCCTGGGGTGACGACCTGCCCGCCTGGTGGCACCTGGTCCGGTGGCCGCTGGGACTGGCACTGACCTGGGTGTCCTACACCGTGCTGCTGGCCCGGGCGCCCAACCGCCGCCAGCCCGCCTTCCCCTGGCTGGCCGCGGGCGGCGCGGTCGCGATCCTGCTCTGGCTGATCGCCACCGTGCTGCTCGTCCTCTACGTGGGCAAGACCGACGCCTTCCGGTCCACCTACGGACCGCTCACCAGCGTCCTCGCGCTGCTCATCTGGGCCTATCTCACCGCCCTCGCACTGTTGTTCGGGGCCGCCGTCTGCGCCCAGATCGAGGCCGTCCGCGCCGGCGCCCCGCAACCACGCCTCGCCGCTGCTGGCGGGCCACCGCTGAGCGGCGCACCCTGGACCCGACTACAGCCGGGGGCGCACATCGGGGGATGACATGGCCGAGAACGAGCAGGGGTCGACGACCGACGAGTCGCCGGCGGACGTGCCCGGCGTGACCCCTGTGCCAGACGTGCCCGGCGTGACCCCTGTGCCCGGCCTGCCCGGCCCGACCGGCGCGACCGGCGTGACCGGCGTGACCGGCGTGACTGGCGCG
>DASQTE010000049.1:0-3738 GCA_035642035.1 Blastococcus sp. | reverse complement strand
TCCGCCGCACCGTGGTGCCGGGCCATCAACCCGGTCAGGAGGCCGATCGCGCCGCCGCCGGTGATCAGCACCAGGCGGCCGCGCACCCCGGCGTCCAGGGACGTGCCACCGACGTCCGCGGCGGCGTGCAGCAGGCCGTTGGCACAGATCGGCCCGAGGTGGGCGGCGTAGATGCCGAGCACCGGGTCCAGGCCGTCCGGCAGCGGGACGACGTGCTCGGTGCGCGGATCGCCGTGGTGGACGGTGCTGTGCCCGTAGGCCATGGCCACCAGCGCCCCCTCCGGGACGACCGCCGTGCGGCTCGCCGTCACCCGCGCGACCTCCATGTAGCCCAGCCGCTCGACCGGGAAGCCCTGCGCCGCCCGGCCCGGCTCGAACGCCCCCAGCTCGGCGTCCCACCCCGCGGACAGGTACGGGCTGGTCCCCCGGAACCAGGTCAGCTCCGTGCCCGCGGAGACGCCGGAGAAGAGGGTGGCGGCGCGGAACCGGCCCCCGGGCAGCGGCGGTTCCGGCGTCTCCCGGACGGCGAGCTCGCCGGGCCGCGGGACGACCAGCGTGCGGACCGGGCTCATGCCGGCACCCGCACGGCGTCGCCGGTCCGCGCGGACTCCGCGACGGCGCAGGCCAGCCGGTGCGTGCGGAGCGCCTCGGCGTAGTCGACCAGACCGGGCCGCGACGGGCGGCCGCACAGGACGTCGACGAACGCGCGGTCCACTGCGTGGCGGGCGTCCACGGCGGGCGCGGCCTCCTCCACGCCGTCGGCACCCGTGATCCGCAGCGAGGTCTCGGTCAGCTCGACCAGGACGCCGTCGGCGGCGAGGTCGATGCTCGCGCGGCCCTTGGCCGCGAGAGTGCAGGTGGCGGCCAGCGTGCCCACGGCACCAGAGGCGAAGGTCAGGAGGGCCGTCGTCGCGTCGTCCACGTCCCGGTCGGGGGCCGAGGACGGCGCCGTGGACGCCCGCACCTCCACGACCTCTCCTGCCAGCACCCGGGCGAGGTCCAGCACGTGCGTCGCCTGCTCGACGACTTGGCCGCCGGACAGGGCGGTGGTCCGCCACCAGGCGGGCGGCGGGACCTTGTCCTGCCACGTGACGGTGACCAGCCGCGGTGGTGACCCGGCCAGGACCGCACGCGCCCGCTCCACCGTGTCCAGGTGCCGCCAGTGGTATCCGGTCGCCGTGGGCACCCCGGCGGCGGCGACGGCGCCGGCCACCGTCTCGGCGGTGGCCGGGTCGGCGGCCAGCGGCTTCTCGACGAAGAACGGCAGACCGGCCCGCAGCACCGCGAGCTCCGGCTCACCGTGCGCGAACGGCGGCACGCAGAGCCAGACCGCGTCCGGTGACTCGCGCAGCAGGTCCTCGATCGTTCCGGTCACGGGGACGCCGAGCTCCGCGGCCAGGACGTCGCCCGCCCCGGGCACGGCGTCGGCGATGCCCACCAGCTCGACGTCGTCCATCCCCGCCAGCGTCCGGGCGTGCCGGGCACCGACACCACCCGCTCCGACGAGGCCGACGCGGACGCTCATGCCAGGTCCGTCCGGTCCAGGGCGGCGGTGAGGTCGGCCGGGGTGTCGTAGATGCCGACGGCGCCCGCGTCGCGCAGCTCGTCGTCCCCGAAGCCCCCGGAACGGACGACGATCGCCGGCATCCCGGCGTTCTTCGCGGCCTCGACGTCGAAGACCGAGTCCCCGACGACGACGCTGGGGGCGTCGAGCGGCTCACCGAGCTTCTGCAGCGCCACCTGGAGGAGGTCGGGCGCGGGCTTGGTCGATTCGACGTCCTCGCTGGAGGTCCAGGCCTCGGCCAGGTCGCGGGCGTCGAGCAGGTCGAGGAAGTGGTCGACGTGCTGCGGCTTGCCCGAGCTGGCGAGGACGACGCGGTGCCCCCGCTCCCGCACAGCGGCGAGGAACTCCCGCGCGCCGGGCAGCGGGGCCACCTCGTCGATGAGCCGGTCGAACTCCTCGACCCAGCGCTCGCGGGCGTCGTCGCCGATGCGCGCCTCGACGTGGTCCCCGCCGAGCGCGGCGACCAGCCGGTCCCCGCCCATGCCGATCAGCCGGTGGATGCGCCAGATCGGATAGGTCTCCCCCAGCGACCGGAACGCCCGGTACCAGGCCAGCGCGTGCTGGTAGTTCGTGTCGACCAGGGTGCCGTCGACGTCGAGGACGGCGATTCGCGCTCCACTCATGCGCCGCCCTTGCCCAGCCGGGGCCGCGGTCTAATCGCCGCGGGAGTGCTCCATGAGGCCGCGGACGGTCTCGCCCGCGGCCTGGTCGCGGTAGCCCTGGGTGACCTCGTCGAGCGAGTAGCGCCGGGTGATCAGGCGGTCGAGCTCCAGCCGGCCCTCCTCGTGCAGGCGCAGCAGCATCGGGATGTCGCGGAACGGGTTGCACGACCCGAACAGCGAGCCCTGGATGCGCTGCTCGAACACCGTGGCCAGCTGCCCGCCGAGCATGACGTTGCCGTCCTCCGGCCGGTCGGCCAGCGCGGTGAGCACCAGCGTGCCGCCCTTGCCCAGCGACGCCGCGGCGCCCGCGTACACGTCGGCCGACATCTTGCCGACCGTCACGACGACGACGTCGGCACCGGTGCCGCGCGAGAGCTGGCGGGCCAGACCGGCCGCCTCGTCGGTGCCGGCAACGGTGTGCGTGGCGCCCAGCGACGCCGCGAACTCGCGCTTCATGGCGACGGGGTCGACGCCGATCACGTTCAGGGCGCCGGCGTGCACCGCGCCCTGCACGGCGTTGACCCCCACGCCCCCGAGCCCGACCACGACGACGGTGTCACCCGGCCGGACGCCGCCGGAGTAGACCGCCGAGCCCCACCCGGTCGGGACGCTGCAGGCGACCAGCGCCGCGGTGTCCAGGGCGATCCAGGGGTCGATCCGCACGCAGGAGAACTCGCTGAGCAGCGTGTGCCGGGCGAAGGCGCCGATCATGCAGAACCCGCCGAGCGGCTCGCCGTCCAGCCGGAACGGGTAGGTGCCGGTGGGCAGCTCGCCCTTGGCGATCGTCGCGCCCTTGTCGCAGAGGTTGGACCGGCCCTGCGCGCAGAACCGGCAGTGCCCGCAGGCGGGCAGGAAGCTGGTGACGACGTGGTCCCCCGGCGCGACGGAGAGCACGCCCGGGCCCACGGCCAGGACGACGCCCGAGCCCTCGTGCCCGCCCACGATCGGGTAGCGGCCGCCCGGGTTCGAGTGGCGCAGGTGCTCGTCGGAGTGGCACAGGCCGGCGTAGGCCATCTCGACCAGCACCTCGCCCGGCCCCGGGTCGAGGACCTCGAGCTCGACGATCTCGTACTCGGTCCCGGCCCGGCGCAGCACGGCAGCTCTGGTTCGCACCCGGCCATGCTGCCTGCCCTGCCTCGGCGGGCCGCACCGACCCCTCCCGGTCCGCGCTCCCCGTGCCGGTGCGGCACCATCGGAGGAGTGCCCGCCGACGAACCGAACCAGCCCACCGAGACCTGTCCCGGGTGCGCAGCGGTCCTCGTCCGGGTCGCGGACCGCGGGCCGGCGCACCCCGGCGCCTCCGCCTCCTGCAGCCGCCTGTTCGAGGTGACGCTGCGCGGGCTGCGCGAGGAGGCGGGCGCGCACCCGGGCGCGGCGTCGACCGTCGCGGTCGCCGACGCGGCCTACGACGCGCAGCACCCGGCGGACGGGGAGCCCGACCGGCTGCGCGCGGCGCTCGACCGGCTGGGCGTGCCGGCGCACGTCGACCGGCGGGACGTCCCGGCCGCCTGG
>DASQTE010000048.1:0-4196 GCA_035642035.1 Blastococcus sp. | reverse complement strand
GTCGTGGCCGTCGTCCGGGAGTTGGCCACCAACGTCGTCCGGCACGCCGATGCGCATCGACTGACGGTCAGCGTGGACGTCACCGACGAGGTGGAGGTCGTCGTCACCGACGACGGGCGCGGGCTGCCGCCGGTGACGGTGCGCAGCGGCCTCGCCAACCTGGCCGACCGTGCCGAACGCCGGGGCGGACGGCTCACGTCCGTCGCGGCGGTGTCCGGCACGGAGATCCGCTGGAGCGTGCCGGTCCCCCGCTGAGGCCGCCGAAGGGGTCAGTCGGCCGGGCGGTCGCGCAGCTGCGTGGCGAGGATGGCGGCCTGGGTACGCCGCTCGAGACCCAGCTTGGCCAGCAGGTGGCTGGTGTAGTTCTTCACCGTCTTCTCCGCCAGGCCCATCCGCGCACCGATCTGCCGGTTGGTGAGGCCCTCGCCGATCAGCCGCAGCACCGTGCGCTCCTGGTCGGTGAGGAGACCCAGCCGGTCGCTCCCCGGCGCCCCCGGCCCCTGGGGGCGCGGCACCGTCGCGGCGACGTCCTCGAACAGGGTGCCGCCGGTGGCGACGGCGTGCACCGCGGACACCAGCGCCGGCCCGCGGACCTGCTTGAGCAGGAAGCCGGAGGCCCCCGCACGGATCGCCGCGTCCAGCGCCTCCTGCTCCGAGAAGCTGGTCAGGACCAGGCAGCGCAGTCCCGGGACGCGGGCGAGCAGCTCCCGGCAGAGATCGGCGCCGTCCCCGTCCGGCAGGCGCATGTCGACCACCGCGATGTCGGGACGCACGGCCGGCACCCGCGCCAGCGCCTCGGCGACCGAGCCGGCCTCGCCCGCCACCGAGATGCGGGGGTCGTCCTCGAGGACCTCGGCCACACCGCGGCGGACCACCTCGTGGTCGTCGACCAGGAAGACGCGGACCGGGCGCTCGTCGGTCGGCCGGGCACCGAGCGACACAGAGCCTCCAACCGACGGGCCTCCAACCGACGGACCCACTGGCCCGCGAGCCTAGGGGGTCCGGCAGCTCAACGGAACCGGTCCGTTCACGCGGGCATCAACAGCGCTGCGTAGAGGGTGAGTCCCGGCCCGAAGGCCATGACGACGACGGGGCCGTCGACGTCGGCCATCTCCTCCAGGACGAGCAGGACGGTCGCCGACGAGCAGTTGCCGTGCTCGGCCAGCACCCGCCGCGAGTACGCCATCTGCTCCTCCACCAGCCCGAGCTCGTCCCGGACGACGTCGAGGATGCGGGGCCCGCCGGGGTGCACGGCCCAGCCCGCGACGTCCTCGGTGCGCAGCCCGGCACCGCCCAGAAGCTCGTCGACCACCCCGCCGACGTGCCGCGACAGCACGTCGGGGACGCGGGGCGACAAGCCCATACGGAAGCCGAGGTCGGTCACGTCCCACGTCATGTGGTCGGCGGTGGAGGCGTCGGTGCGGGCTACCAGGCCGGCCACCCGCCGCCCGCGTGTGGCCCCCGGCTCCAGGACGACGGCCGCGGCGGCGTCGGAGAACAGCGCGTGCGCCACGACCTGCTCGAGGTCCCGCTGCGCCGGCTGGACGTGCAGGCTGGTCAGCTCGCAGCACAGCAGCACGGCCGGACGGGACCGGGCCGTCACGAAGTCGCTGACCGCGGCCAGCCCCGGGATCGCGGCGTAGCAGCCCATGTGCCCGACCAGCAGCCGCTGCAGCCCGAGCGGCATCCCGAGGTCGCCGGCCAGGCGGATGTCCAGGCCAGGGGTGGCATACCCGGTGCAGGTGGCGACGGCGAACAGACCGACGTCCCCGGGCGCGAGGCCAGCGGCGTCCAGCGCCCCGGCCACGGCCTGCTTGCCCAGGGGCAGGGCCTCCTGGACGTAGCGCTCCATCCGGGCGCCGGTCCCCCACTGGCTGATGTCCTCGTCCATCGGGCTGGCCACCGCGTGCCGCCGGCGCACGCCGGCGCTCTGGAAGATCCGGTGTGCCGCACGGACACCCTCGTAGTGCCGCGCGAAGAAGCCGTCCCAGACGGCGTCCTGGTCGAAGGTTGCCGGGAGCGCGGAGCCCACCCCGGTCACGACGGCGCTGCTCACCGGCTCTCCACGGCGCTCGGGCTCGGCGTCATGGCCCGAAGGTACGTGGCACGCAACCCGTCCGCCGCCTCAGCGCTTGCGGCCATATCCGGCGAACACCACGGCCGTGGAGCGGATCGGCTTCATCCTGACCGAGGCGCGGCGGCCCAGGGCCCACGGGATCGCCTGCCGCATCGACGGCCGCAGCCCCACCAGCTCGAGGTCGAGACCCAGCCGGTCGGCCGCGGCGAGCAGGCGGTCGCGGTGGACGAACAGGGCCGGGTCGTGCAGACCCCGCGGGGGGCCGCCGGGCAGCCGCTCGAGCAGATGCACGTTGATCAGCGTCGACAGCCGGCCGGCCGCCAGCGCGTCGAGGACCAGCGTCCCGCCGGGCCTGAGCAGGCGGGCGCACTCGGCGAGCACCCCGACGTCGTCCTGGACGTGCTCGAGGATCTCGCCGGCGAGGACGACGTCGGCGCAGCCGTCGGCGAGCGGCACCGCCAGGACGGAGCCGCGCACCGGGATCACGCCGTGCTCCCGCGCCAGTTCCAGACCGCGCAGGCCGATGTCGACCCCCACGTGCCGGTAGCCGAGCCGCTCGACGTGCGGGCCCATCAGCCCCCCACCGCAGGCGAGGTCCACCAGGACCGCGCCGGGGTGCGGTGCCGGGGGGACGTGCTCGGCGCGGGACGCGGCCAGCCAGTGCAGCGCGGCGAACTCTCCGTCGGGCCGCCACCACTCGTCTGCCAGCTCGTCGTACTGAGCCAGGTCGTTGCGCCGGATGGCCGGCCTCCCGTCAGCTCGTCTTCAGCGGATCGTGGCCCCAGTTCATCAGGGAGTACCGCCATCGGGAGGTCTCCACGTCCTCCTTCTTCGGCTGCTGGGCCAGATGGCGCTGCACGTAGCCGTGCACCTTGCGCATGTGGGCCAGGTCGTCGTCGGTCAGGTCGTCCTTCTTCGTGCGCAGCAGATCGACGATCCGCCGCCCGGACGCATGCCCCGTGGACTCCCCCGATCCGTCGGAGTCCTGGCCCACGGACCGCGACTCGTCGGTGTCCAGCCACTTCTCCAGCTCGCCCGCGGTCATGTTCACCGCCTCGCCGAACTCCCTGCGCACGGTCTCGGGGTCCTCGCTGGCCATTCGTCCTCCGGGTGTCGGCTCCTGCAGGGCGCGGTACCGCACCCCCGTGACCGACAAACGGCCCGGGGTGGAACAGGCCGCGCAGGCACGCGGCGAGACGCCCGCCCAGGTGCTCGACCGGAACCTCAACGAACTGCTGCAGGAGCTGCGGGTGGTGCTCACCGGCGTGCAGATCCTCTTCGCGTTCCTCCTCGCGCTGGCCTTCACCGCCGACCTCGACGAACGCGGCCCGTTCGCCACCACCGTCTACACGATCACGCTGATGAGCACCGCGTGCGCGACCGTCGTCCTCATCGCCCCCGTCTCCTTCCACCGCACGGTGTTCCGCCGGGGCCGCAAGGAGCAGCTCGTCACCTTCGCCGACCGGGCGCTGCTCCTCGGGCTCGCGCTGCTCCTCATCGGCATCACCAGCGCCGTGCTGCTCGTGATGGACGTCGTCCTCGGGAGGTGGCCGGCGTACGCGGGTGGCGCCGTCGTCGTGCTGCTCGGGGCGGTCAGCTGGTACGCGGTCCCCCTGCGCCAGCGGTGAGACCGTGGGGCCGGTCTGGTACTGCTGGACCCCCACCGCCCCGCGCCCGGAGGTCCCGCCCGTGTCCGTCACCGTCGTCGGCAGCCTCAACGAGGACGTGCTGGTCGCCGTCGGCCGGCTGCCGGGACGCGGCGAGACCGTGATCGGCCGCTCCGCCGTCCTGGCCCCGGGCGGCAAGGGCGCCAACCAGGCGGCCGCCGCGGGCGAGCTGGGTCCGGGCGTGCACATGGTCGGCCGCGTCGGCGACGACCCGGCCGGCGCGCGGCAGCTGGCAGCGCTGGCGGGCTCCCGGGTGAACGTCAGCCGCGTGCACCGCACACCGGGGGTGCCCACCGGCTCGGCGACGATCCCGGTCGAGGAGGGCACCGGCGAGAACCTGATCGTCGTCGTGCCCGGCGCGAACGCCGAGCTCTCCCCAGAGGACGCCGATGCTGAGTCCGTCCGGCGGGCCCACGTCGTGCTGCTCCAGCTCGAGGTCCCGCTGGAGACGG
>DASQTE010000047.1:0-23603 GCA_035642035.1 Blastococcus sp. | reverse complement strand
TCCCCAAGGTCTTCTTCCCCGACAGCGACCCGGCCACCGCGACCTTGCTCTCGCTGGCCACCTTCGGCGTCGCCTACATCGCCCGCCCCGTGGGTGCGGTGATCATCGGCCACTTCGGCGACAAGGTCGGCCGGAAGAAGATGCTGGTCCTGACCCTGCTGCTGATGGGCGCGTCGACGTTCCTGATCGGCGTCCTGCCGTCCTACGCCGCCATCGGGGTCGCCGCACCGATCCTGCTGGTCGTGCTCCGCGTCCTGCAGGGGCTGTCGGCCGCGGGCGAGCAGAGCGGCGCGAACTCGCTGACGATGGAGCACGCGCCGGAAGGGCGGCGCGGCTTCTTCACCAGCTTCACCCTCAGCGGCACCCAGGCCGGTCTCATCCTCGCGACGCTCGTCTTCATCCCGGTCGCGGCCCTGCCGGACGACGCGCTGTTCAGCTGGGGATGGCGGGTCCCCTTCTTCCTGTCCGTCGTCGTCGTGGCCGTCGGCTACTGGGTCCGCCGCACGCTGCCCGAGACGGCGGAGTTCGAGAAGGTCGAGGAGGAGGGCGCGGTGGCCAAGCTGCCCGTCGCCGTCCTCTTCCGCGACCACTGGGCGAGCGTGCTGCGCGTGGTCCTGTGCGCGCTCGTCTCCGGGGTGAGCACCATCGTCGCCACCTGGTCGCTCGCCTGGGCCACCAACGACCTCGGACTGGAGCGGTCGACGTTCCTGTGGGTCATCGTGGTGGCCAACGTCGTGGCCCTCGCGGCCATCCCGATGTGGGCGCGGCTGTCGGACCGGATCGGCCGCCGGCCGGTGTTCGCCCTCGGCGCGATCGGTTCCGCCGTCCTCGTCTTCCCGTTCCTGTGGTCGGTGCAGGAGGCGAACTGGCCGCTGATCTTCCTGTTCGCGACGCTGCTCTCCGGCGTCGTCTACTCCGCGGCGAACGGCGTCTGGCCGACGCTGTACGGCGAGATGTTCGACACCCGGGTGCGCTACTCCGGCATGGCCATCGGCACCCAGATCGGCTTCGCGCTCGGCGGCTTCTCCCCGACGATCGCGGCCTGGATCGTCGGCGACGGCCCGAACGGCTGGGTGCCGGTCGCCGTCCTGACCGCCGCCGCCGCGACGGTGGCCGGGCTCTGCGCCCTCACGACCCGCGAGACCGCGCACGTCCCGCTCGCCCAGCTGGGGACGCCGGCCGCCCGGACGCGCGACCGGGAGGCGCTGCCCGTCTGAGCCGTCCTTCCTGCGGGCCCTGGCTGCCGCCGGGGCCCGCAGGGGCGTCAGACCTCGGTGACCTCGAAGCTGCGCGTCGGTGAGACGTACTCCTCCTGGGCGGCGACGAGCAGGATCTCGCGCGAGCCGGCGTCCTCGGTGCGCTGGAGCAGGCCGAACACCGACGCCGCGGCGCGCCCCAGCGCCTCGCCGGCCGAGCGGGTGTCGAGCCAGTGGGCGAGGAACAGCGCGGCGATGGCGTCGCCGGCGCCGTTGACCGACACGTCCAGCTTCGGCGTCCGCACGCGGAAGTGCCGGCCGCCCTCGGAGGCGAGCAGGTCGATCGCGTCGTCCGGGGTGTCGTCGGTGACCAGCGAGGTGGTGAGGACGACGCGCGGCCCGAGCGCCTGCACGGCGGCGACGGCGTCCGTCACCGAGTCGAGCGACCGGGTGGTGCTGCCGGAGAGCAGGTCGAGCTCGAAGTGGTTGGGCGTGACGACGTCGGCGGCCGGCACCGCCACCTCGCGCATGAACTCCTCGATGCCCGGCCGCACGAAGACGCCGCGCCCGACGTCGCCGATGACCGGGTCGCAGGCGTACACGGCGTCGGGGTTGGCCGCCCGCACCCGGCCGACCGTCTGGACGACGGCGTGCCCGATGTCGGCCGAGCCGAGGTACCCGGAGAGGACGGCGTCACAGCCGCCGAGGACGCCGCGGTCGGCGATCCCCTGCACGACCTCCTCGACGGCCTGCCCGTCGAAGACGCGGCCGGTCCACTGGCCGTAGCCGGTGTGGTTGGAGAACTGCACGGTGTGCACCGGCCATACCTCGACGCCGAGGCGCTGCAGCGGGAAGACCGCCGAGGAGTTGCCGACGTGCCCGTACGCGACGTGCGACTGGATCGAGAGGACGCTGACCACGGAGGAACGGTAGCCAGGTCGAGGGCCCGCGAGGTCAGCGGGCGGCCAGTTCCTCGTCCAGGATGTCCAGCTGACCGGCTCCACGTAGCGGCCGAGCCGGCCGGTGGGGCGCGCTGGGTGAACGCGAAGTCCACCGGGGGAGCCTAGCGGCGGTGGGGCCCGCTTCCGGCCGTCCCGACCTCCGCGGAGATGCGTAGCCCCGCCACCAGCAGGCCGGTGAGCACGGCTCCGGTGGCGTTGAGCAGCGCGTCCAGCGGGGAGACGACGCGCCCCAGCGGCAGGGTCCACTGCAGCAGCTCGATCCCCGCGCCGACGAGGACGGCGGCGCCGACCAGCCGGTGGGGGGCCGCCAGCGCCGGCCACCGGAAGACGGCGAGTGCGGCGAGCGGGGCCAGCAGGGCCAGGTTGCCGACGAGCTGGAGCATGGCAGTCGGGGAGTCCCAGCCGGTCGCGTACCACTGCAGCTCGGACAGCGGCGCCCCCCACGACCAGCCCCGACCCGCCGGCAGGAGGGTCAGGGCGACGACGACGGCCGTGGCCAGCCCGAGGCCCACCTCGAGCGCCCGGCGGGTGGGCGTCACGAGGCCGCCCCGGGCACCGTCCACGGGACCTGCTCGGCGAAGGCGCTGATGGCGGCGGCCCCGAGCGCGTCGATCTCCGCGGCGACGGTCTGCAGCGGCACCGGCCGGTCGGAGAGCAGGAGCGCGGTCAGGCGGGCCGCCGCCCGTGCCACCCGCGTCTCGCCGTCGAGCGTTTCCGCCTCGGCGGCGGGGTCGTCGCCCTGCCACGGCTCGTCCACCTCGTCGACGAGGGCCGGCAGCCGGCGGTGCAGGTCGGCGCAGGCCGCCGCCAGGCGCCACCACCGCCCGGCCGCCAGCTCGGTGCGGCCGCCGGCGTCCGCGGTCGCCCAGCGGAGCAGCCGCACCACGTCGGTCCAGACGACGTCGGAGACGACCCCGGTGACCGCGCTCCAGGGGACGGGCCGCCGGGCGAGGACCAGGCGGTGGGCGGTGGGCGGGTCGAAGAGCCAGCGGCGCGGGTCGTCGTCCATGCCCCTGCACTCTGGTCGCGGTACCGGGAAAGGGGCTGGGAGCCACCTGTGCACCGGCTGGCAGTCGCGGACGATCATGGCGGGGTGACGAGCGACGGTCCGCGGACGGTGCGGGACGCCCTCCCGGCGGACGCCGGGCGGTGCGCCGCGATCTACGCGCCCTACGTCCTGGACACCGCCATCTCCTTCGAGACCGAGCCGCCGTCTGCGGCCGAGATGGCCCGGCGGATCGCCGCCGCCCAGCGCGAGCACGCCTGGCTGGTCCTCGAGGACGGCGGCGAGGTGACCGGCTACGCGTACGGAGGGCCGTTCATGAGCCGGGCCGCCTACCGGTGGTCGGCGACCGTGAGCGTCTACCTCGACGCGGGACGCCGCCGCTCCGGCGGGGGCCGGGCGCTCTACGGCGCGCTGCTCGACCGGCTCGCGGAGCGGGGGATCCGCACGGTCCTCGGCGGTGTGGCCCTGCCGAACGAGGCGAGCGAGGGGCTGCACCGCGCGCTGGGTTTCGAGCCGGCCGGCACGTACCGCCGGGTCGGCTGGAAGCTCGGCCGCTGGCACGACGTCGCCTGGTACCAGAAGCACCTGCGCGCGGACTGGTCCCCGCCCGACTGACGGTCGGCGGGACACAGCCGGTGGTGCCACCCCTCCGTCGGGCGGCACCACCGACCGCGGGTCAGAGGCCGGGGTGGATGGGCAGCCCGGCGGCCGCCCACGCATGGAACCCGCCGACGACGTCCGTGGCACGCCGCAGCCCCAGGGATCGGAGCGCGTCGGCGGCGAGGCTGGAGGTGTAGCCCTCGGAGCACAGCACGATGACGTCGACGTCGTACCCGGTGGCCTCGGGCAGGCGGGCGTCGCCGGCCGGGTCGAAGCGCCACTCCAGGACGTTGCGCTCGACGACGAGCGCGCCCGGGACCTCGCCCTCGCGGGCACGCTGGGCCGCGGGGCGGATGTCCACAAGGACGGCGCCGAGGGCGACGCGGGTGGCCGCCTCGTGCGGGGTCACGCGCTCGAGCCGGGCGCGGGCGTCGGCGAGCAGCTCGTCGACCGTGCGCGCACCGACGGGGCGGGCCAGGGCCGGGGCGCTCACCAGTCCACCCCTGCGCGCTCGGTACCGGTGCGCCGCAGCGCGCCGTCCTCGATCGCGTAGGTGTTCATCCAGGACAGGCCGGGCGTGTAGACGTGCACGCTCACGGCCGGCGCGAGGCCGGTGTTCGTGACCTGGTGGACGTAGTGCGGGCCGAAGTGCCGGACCCGGCCGGGCGTCAGGTCGGCGGCGGTCTCGCGGACGCCGTCGCGGCCGGCGACGACGCGCTCGGCCAGCGTGCCGTGCACCACGGCGAAGGCGCCCGCGGAGGTGCCGTGGTCGTGCAACGGGGTGCCTTGGTCGGGCAACCAGGAGAGCAGCCAGACCTGCGCGTCGGCGAGCTCCGCGTGCAGCGAGGCGTCGAGCACGGCGGCGGCGTCGGCGGCAGGGAGGAGGTGCGTCCACCGGCTGGCGGTGCGGTACTCGACGAGGTCGAGCCAGCCGTCGGAGGCGGCGGCGAGCGCCGCGGCCAGGCCGGCGGCACCGGTGCGCCGGGTCGTGGCGTCGGATGCGGGCGGCAGGAGCGTGCCGTGCGTCATGGGGATTCCTCGTGCTGGGGCGCTCGGCACCCCGGTCTGGCCGGGGGAGCGCGGGAGGGCGGTGGGTGGCGAGGGCGTGCGTCAGCAGGCCGGACACAGCGCGCTGGCCGTCCGCAGCAGGTCCACGGCGGACCGGCGGTACAGCTCGTTCGCGACGACCACGGGAGCATCGGACCAGGCGGCCAATTAACTGTCAAGTCCATCGGTTTGGTAGACATTGGTGTCGCTGTCCGACGATCGTCCGGTCCCGGCCCGGCAGGAGACCCGCATGCTCGTACGTCCGCAGGGATCAGCGCGGCAGCAGCACCGTCCGCAGCTCGTGGGCGCCGTCGGCCCGCGTGGCCTCGTAGAACCAGCGCACGCCGGCGTCCCCGAGGTCCACGTGGTCGGCGTACCGGAGGCCGAACGGCGCGTGCGGGCTCTGCAGTACGGGCTCGTCGCCGGCCGCGACGAAGGCCCCGTCGCCGTCGGCGACCGCGAGGCCGGTGCGCTCCTCCCAGTTCTCCGCCGCCGTCGCCCGGCCGTCGTACAGCGCCCAGGTGCGGGAGCCGTCGAGGACGACGGTGGCGAAGCGGACGCCGCGCGCGTCCCAGCGACCGTCCCGGCCGGCCAGGGCGGTGCCCCGCCACTGCCACGAGACGCCGTCGGGGCTGGTCGCGTGCTCGGTGGTCATCCGGTCGGTCGCGTCGGGGTCGTCGAGGGGATGCACCGAGGCCCAGAGGTGCCACTGCTGGCCGTCGTGCAGAACGACCGGGTCCTTCACCGCCGTGCACTCGTCGCCGGGCAGCACGGTGCGCGGGCTCGCCGTCGCCAGGCCCTCGACCGTCCCCGCTTCCAGCAGGTCGACGCGCCAGTGCTTGGTGCCCGGGGTGGCGCAGCTGACGTAGAGCCGCCAGGTGCCCTCGGGCGTGTGCACGAGCGCGGGTCGCTCCAGGGACTCGGCGCCGAAGGCGTCCTTGCCCACGCCCACGACCGGGGTGAAGTGCACGCCGTCGGCCGAGCGGGCGACCACGTTGGCGAACCCGCGTCCCTCGCCGACCGGCCGGCGCAGCCGGTAGGCCAGCCACCACGTGCCGTCCACGAACTGGGCGGACGGGCCGCCGGCCCACGAGCCCGGTCGCGGGTCCTCCGGCTCCAGCACGACCTCGGCGTCGGCCCAGAACGGGCCCGCGTCCGGCGGGCGGAGGCGGGACGTCGGCGAAGCGCTGGTGCTCATGCGGCTGCTCCGGGCTGGTGCGGGGGACGGGCCGCCCAGTGTGCACACACTCGTCCGCCGCACCGCACGCCCATGACCACCCCCCGGAGGGAACCCCGATGAGCGACGCGTCGCACCGCCTGCCCCAGTTCGTCATCGCCGGTGCGCCCAAGGCCGGGACGACAGCGCTGCACGCGGCCCTCGCCACCCACCCCGCGCTGTACCTGCCGCCGGTGAAGGAGCCGAAGTACTACCTGACGGACGGGCGGCCGCCACCCCGCGGCGGTCAGCGCGGGCCCGGCGACGCGCACAGCGCCCAGGAGTGGATCTGGCGGCGGGAGGAGTACCTCGCCCTCTTCGACGGCGCCCCGGCCGGCGCGGTCCGCGGCGAGAGCACGCCGTTCTACCTCTACGACCGGGCGGCCCAGGCGCGGCTGGCGGCCGACGTCCCGGCCGTCAAGGTGGTCGTCGTCGTCCGCGACCCGGTCGACCGGGCGTACTCGAACTGGGCGCACCTGCGCGCCGACGGGCTGGAGCCGGAGGCCGACTTCGGGGCCGCGGTGGCCCTCGAGGAGCAGCGGATCGCCGACGGCTGGGCGCCGTTCTGGCACTACCGCGGGCTCGGCCGCTACGGCGAGCAGCTGCGCGAGCTGTACCGGCGCGTGCCGCGGGAACAGGTGTTCCTCCTCCGGTACCGCCAGCTGGTCGACACGCCACGGGAGACCCTCGACCGGGTCAGCGGCTTCCTCGGCGTCGAGGCCGGGGTGGCGCACACGGTCGCGCCGGAGAACGTGAAGCCCTTCGTCGCCGACACCGCCCGGTACCGGCTGCTGTCCCGCCTCGCGCGCGGCGGCGCGGCGCTGGGGGCGCACGTGCCGCCCCAGGTCTGGCGGCAGGCGTCGCGTCCGCTGACGGCCGCGCTGCACGCCGGCCGGGCGCCGCGTCCCGCGCTTCCGGTCGAGGTGCGCCGGCAGGTCCTCGCCCCGCTGCTGCCCGACATCGCCCTGCTCGAGGAGCTGACCGGCGAGTCGTTCGCCGACTGGAAGGGTGACACCGGTCGCGGCGACTTCCGGTCGCGCCAGACCGGCCTGACCCCGTCGACCGAGCGATGACGGTCCCTTCCGCGGAGTCGACCGAGGGGCGAGGTTCGTCGAGAACCCCGCCCCTCGGTGGACCGTGCCGCTCAGTCCGGGTCGGTCACCCCCGGTAGTTGACGTGGACGTGGTCGTAATGGTTGGCGGTCGCGCTGCCGCGGTCGGCCATGGCCTTCCACGCGCCATCCGGCGAGGTGAGGATCTTCTGCTGCCAGATGACGTACTCGACGCCGAGCTCGTCCCAGTGGGCGACGTGGTACTGGGCGATCGCGTCGCCGAGCGCGGCATCGGACAGGGTCATGTAGTCCAGCGCCAGGCCGGACGGGTGGCCGTGCGGGTCGACCGCGCTGGCGCGGGTGCCGCCGAGGGTGATGCCGGCGGCGCCGGGCACGTCGGTGAGGACTCGGTCCGCGGCAGCCTGCACCTGCGGCGTGGTGCTTCCCGCGCTGTTGGTGATGTGCGCGGTCGCCGCGGGGGCGGCTGCTGGTGCCGGTGCCGGTGCCGGAGCCGGAGCCGGTGCCGGAGCCGGAGCGGCCGCCTGCACTGTGGTCGCCTCCGCCTCCGGGGCCTCGGCTGCGGTCGCCTCGGTCGCCTCCGGGGCCTCGGCTGCGGTCGCTTCTGCTGCCGGGGCCTCCGCTGCCGGCGCCGTAGCAGTCGCAGCGCCCGACCCGGACGTCGCCAGCACCTGACCCGGGAAGATCAGGTTCGGGTTGCTGCCGACGACGCTGGCGTTGCGCTGGTACAGGTCCCGCCACTGCTGGCTGTGCGCGGCGGCGATCGTCACCAGGGTGTCGCCCGGCTCGACCGTGTAGTCGGCCGCGGGGGCGGCATGCCGGCCGTAGCCATCGGCGGCGTCGGCCGGGGCGGCGCTGGGCGCCTCGGGTGCGCGGGCCGGTGCCGGTGCCGGAGCCGGCGCCTCGGCGGCAGCTGCCGTGGTACCCGCGGTCAAATTCTTGCCGCAGGACGGCCAGGCGCCGATTCCCTGCCCGGCGAGCACCTTCTCGGCGATCTGGATCTGCTGGGCGGGGCTCGCCAGGTCCGCACGGGCCGCGAGGGCTGTGCCCCCGAAGCCGGCCCAGGTCGCCTCGCTGAACTGCAGGCCGCCGTAGTAACCGTTGCCGGTGTTGATGGCCCAGTTCCCGCCGGACTCGCACTGGGCGACGCCCGTCCAGTCGTGGCCAGTGGAGGCGTTCGCCGGTGAGCTCAGGACGCCGAGTCCGACGACCGTGGCGCCCGCGGCGACAGGCGCACGGGCGATGACTTTCTTGGTGCGCACATAGCGTGCCGCACGATGCTTGGCCATGGTGATTTCTCCGATCACCGCCGGCGAGGTGAGCTGTCGGGTTCGGGCGATCGGTGCCCGGCCGCGGGACGCGGCTTCACCCCGAGGCGCGTGCTCGCTCATCGCGAGGAGCGCGCCGTGAACGTGGGTCCCCCACCCCTGCCCTGAGGTGATCTGAAAGGACAACCGGTGGGCAGGGTTTGGCGGACCGGTGTCACGCTCTCTGGTCGCTGAGCGCAGCCAAAACGCTACGAGCGGTCATGTGAACTGTCGCCGTGACGGGGGACACGTTCCGGGGCGCGGTGGCGAAGAACCTCAGGTCAGCCGATGCCGGCCCGGCGCACGTGTGATCGGGATCACATGCCGCATCGGCGTGTCGGGAGGCCGCCGGGCGAGTTGCTCTGCGGGGGCACCGTGTGGCGGATCACGACGTGTGGATCCGCGCAGGTCGGAGGCTCATGGGCGGTGTTCGGGGCACTGCGGGCTGGCAGGCCGCCCGTAGCGTGGACGGGCGGGGTCGACGCTGATCCCGCACTCTTCCCGACTCCCCGTGCGTCCACCGGAGCCCATGTCTTCCCCGCGTACCGAGACCACCGTCCGATCCGACACCCCGGCCGACGAGCCGAGGGGCTTCAGACTCAATCCCGTGCAGGTTGCCGCGGGCGCCCTCGCCGCTGTGTCCTCCGCTGTGGGGGCCTCGTTCTTCGGGGTCGCCGGCACCCTGATCGGCGCGGCGCTGGGCAGCGTGATCGCGTCCGTGAGCACCGCCCTCTACACCGAGTCGCTGCGCAAGACGAACGAAGGCATCAAGCGGGTGCTCACCCGCCGTTCCGGGGACGGGGCGCCGCCGGGGGCAGGTCCCGTCACGGCGGTCCTGCCCGCGCACCTGAGCCCGCGGCACGCTCCCGAGGAGCGTGGCGGACTGCGCTGGTCACGGGTCGGCGGCTACGCCGCCGCCGTGTTCGTCGCGGCCATGTTCATCGTCACGGGGATCGAACTGGTCGGGCAGCAGCCGGTCTCGGCACTGGTCGGCGACACCGCGTCCTCGGGCTCCACCACGCTGGGGCAGCTGACCAACGCCTCCTCCGAGCGCGACAGCACCCGCTCGACGCCGCCCGCGCCCACGACCGACGCGCCCGGCACGGCGCCCGCGAACGGGCGGACGCAGGACGCGGAGGACGACGGGGAGGTCACCGAGGGCACGCCGGCGACGTCGGCGCCGTCCTCGCCGGAGGAGCCCGGGTCGGGGCAGTCGGGGGCGCGGTCGTCGACGTCGGGCGCGTCGTCGTCCTCCCCGGCGCCCACCGGCGTGGCCGAAGCGACGCCAGCGCCTTGACCCCGTCCGCGATGTCGCCCTCCTGCTGACCCGAGTCGCCGTCGGCCGCATGTTCTCCGTCCACGGGCGGCAGACCCCGGTTCCCACGCGGGGACGCCGGTCCGGCTCAGGCGATGGCGGAACCTCCGACGGTCGGGCGGGCGACCTCCACGTGGGGCCGGCTCTGCCACAGGGCCCACTCGGCGCTGATGTCACCGGCGCTCCGGAGCAGCAGCGGCAGGTGCTTCTCGAGCAGCTGCTCGGTCGTCGTCTCGGCGGCGTGGACGGTCACGTTCATCGCGGCCCGGACGGCGCCCTGGCCGTCCCGCACCGGCACCGCCACCGAGCGGACCCCGGGGGCCAGCTCCTCGTCGGCCAGGGCCCACCCGCGGGCTCGGATCTCGGTGAGCTCGCGGTGCAGCTGGTCCGCCGGCCGGCCGATGTAGGGCGGCAGGGCGGCCCGGCTGGGGACGGCGAGGGCGGCGTCCAGTTCAGCCGGGGTGAGGGCGGCGAGCAGCACCTTGCCCTGCGACGTCTGGACCGCGGGGAAGCGCGTGCCGATCTCGACCCGGATCGCGATGATCTTCGGCACAGACACCCGCGCGACGTAGACGATGTCGGAGCCGTCGAGCTGCGCCATGGACGACGACTCCCCGGTGCCGGCCACCAGCGCCTCGAGGTGCGGGCGGGCGATGTCCCACAGGCCGAGGGAGCCGACGTAGGCCATGCCGAGGTCGAGCACCTTCGGCGTGAGGGTGAAGGCGCCGCCGGCCGACCGGACGTACCCGAGCTCCTCGAGCGTGAGCAGCAGCCGCCGGGCGGTGGGCCGGGCGAGGCCGGCCGCGGCCGCCACCTCGGTGAGCGACATGGCCGGGTGGTCGGCGTCGAAGCAGGTGAGGACGTCGAGCCCCCGGGCGAGGGCCTCGACGAAGTCCGGCCCGGTACCGCGCCCTGCCATGCCCACCTCCGTGCGTCCGCCGGGTCCTCCGTCAGCGGCCGAGGACGCGCTCCTCGCCGCCGGCGCGCTTGGACTCGTCCTTGTAGTCGGTGTACTGGTACGGGTTCTCCAGGATGGACGCCTCGGCCTCGGGCCGTTCCGGGAACATGCCCTGCTGCCAGACGTCGTCGCCGCAGGCGCCCTTGAGGTACTCGATGGTCGACTCGATCTCGTGGCGCACCGGCGCGAGGTCGATGCCGACCAGCTTCCCGTCGTGCTTCACCACCCGGCCGTCGACCAGCACCGTGTGCACGTCGCCGCGCTGGGCCTGGAAGGCGACGTGCCCGTAGGGGTTGAGCAGCGGGAACGACACCGGGGAGGCGTCGTTCTTGATCAGGACGACGTCGGCCTTCTTGCCGGGCTCCAGGCTGCCGAGGTCGTCGCGGCCGATCGCGTGCGCCCCGCCCCTTGTCGCCCACTCCACGACGTGCTGCGCGCGCAGCCGCAGGTGGGTGATCGTGTCGCCCTTCAGGTGTGCGGTGAGGTGCTCGGACATGCGGTCGGCGTTCAGCGTGGACCGCATCGCGGAGAACATGTCCCCGCTCCACCACACGCTGGTGTCCACCGACAGCGACACCGGGATCCCGTACTGCAGCACCTGCTCGGTGGGCGCGTGCCCCTGGCCGGCGCTGCACTCGGACTCCGTCGCCACGGAGATCGACCCGCCGGTCGCGGCGATGCGCTGGTAGCTGTCCCGCGTGAGGGTCGAGGCGTGCACGTAGACGGTCTCGGGAGTCATGAAGCCGTGCTCGTGCATGAGCCGGATGCCGTCGTCGTTGGTGGCGCCCCAGACGCCCGCGTGCGTGGTGACCGGGATGCCGAGGTCGCGCGCGACCTCGAACGCCGCCTTCTCGGGGAAGGCCGGGTCCCCGGTGACGTCGAAGGCCATCTGCACGCCCATGCGGTCGTCGCCGGCGTCGCGGAGCCGCTCGAGGAGGGCGCGGACGGCGGGGTCGGCGCTCCACTCCCACGGGCCGGCCTGGATGTTGCCGTAGGCCATGACGAAGCGGCCGGGCACCGACCGCAGCGCGTCGATGGCCGCCTCGCCGTGGTCGACGGTGTGCAGGTTGTGCGACCAGTCGACGGTCGTGGTGACACCGGCGTCCAGCGACTCGATCGCCGCCAGCCGGTTGCCCGCCGCGATGTCTTCGGGGCGGAACTTCTTGCCGTGCTCGAGGTAGTACCAGACGAAGTACTGGGTCAGCGTCCAGTCGGCGCCGTACCCGCGCATCGCGGTCTGCCACATGTGCCGGTGCGTGTCGATCATGCCCGGCATGACGATCCCGCCCCGCGCGTCGATCTCGCGGGTGCCTTCCGGGACGTCCAGTTCCGCTCCGACGGCGGCGATGCGGTCGTCGACGACCAGGACGTCGGCGTCGGTCAGGACCGTCCCGCCGGCGTCCAGCGTCAGCACCGTGCCGCCCCGCAGCACGACGGGCCGGCCGGGCTCGAACGGGGGCTCGGACTGGGTCATCGGGTCCTCCTCGGACGTCGTCGTTCCGCAGCCGGACGGGTGTCCGCACAGCGGCCAGCCGGTGCGATGCGCGTCACCTTCGTGGCGGCCGCCGGGCCTGTCAAGGGTTCGCTCCGTGCCCGTCCGCGTGGCGGAAGAGCAGGTTGACAGCGGGATGCGGCGCTGATGAGACTGCCGGTCATCCCGGACGGACGCCCGTCCGTCTGCGGGTCGAGGAGCGGTGCCGAGGATGACGTACGAGCCGGGCAGCACGACCACGGGAAGTGGTCCGCTCGCGGGCCTCCTGGTGGCCGACTTCTCCCGCATCCTGGCCGGCCCGTACAGCACGATGCTGCTCGCGGACCTCGGTGCCGAGGTCGTCAAGGTGGAGGGCCCGGGAGGCGACGACACCCGCACCTGGCAGCCGCCCGTCCGGGAGGGGGTCGCCACCTACTACCTCGGGGTCAACCGCAACAAGCGGTCGATCGCGCTCGACCTCAAGGACCCCGCCGACCTCGGGCTCGCCCGGGAGCTCGCCCGGCGCGCCGACGTCCTCGTGGAGAACTTCAAGCCCGGCGGGCTGGGCCGGTTCGGCCTGGACTACGACAGCGTCGCCGCGCTCAACCCCGGCATCGTCTACGCGTCGATCAGCGGTTTCGGCAGCGGGCCCGGGGGTGCCGCGCTGCCGGGTTACGACCTGATCGTGCAGGCGATCTCGGGCTTCATGAGCCTGACCGGCGAGACCGACGGCGAGCCCTACCGCGCGGGCGTCGCCCTGTTCGACGTGATGGCCGGCCTGCACGCCACCATCGGCGTCCTGTCCGCCCTCAACCACCGCCACGCGACGGGCGCCGGCCAGCACGTCGAGGTCAACCTGCTCAGCTCCGCGCTCTCGGGCCTGGTGAACCAGACGAGCGCCTTCGTGGCCGGCGGCGTGGTCCCGTTCCGCATGGGCAACAGCCACCCCAGCCTGTTCCCGTACGAGCCCCTCCCGTGCGCCGACGGCGAGCTGATCGTCACCGCCGGCAACGACGGGCAGTTCCGCCGGCTCTGCGAGGTCCTCGAGCTCCCGGACCTGGTCGACGACCCTCGGTTCCGCCGCAACGAGGACCGCACGGCCAACCGTGACGAGCTGCGGCCGCTGCTGGTCGAGCGGCTGCGCACCCGGTCGAAGATGGACTGGTTCCGCGACATCATCGGCGCCGGGGTCCCCTGCGGCCCGATCAACACCATCGACCAGGGGGTCGCGTTCGCCGAGGAGATCGGGCTCGACCCCGTGGTAACCGTCGGCGAGGGGCCGGCCGCCGTCCCCTCGGTGCGCAACCCGATCACCTTCTCGGCCACCGAGGCCGAGTACCGGCTGCCTCCGCCCACGCTCGACGAGCACGGCGCGGAGATCCGGCAATGGCTGGCCGGCAGGGAGGAGCACTCCGCGTGAGCACCGACGGCACGCCCCTGTCCTTCCCGACCTCCCTGGGCACGTCGACAGCCGACGAGATCCGCCTGCTCGGCCAGGACCTTCCCGCCGACCTGATGGGGAAGGTGGGCTTCGGGGAGCTGGCCTTCTGGCTCGTGGCCATGCGCCGGCCCACGCCGTCGGAGACGCGGGTGTTCGAGGCGGTCCTGGTCGCCCTGGCCGACCACGGCTTCACACCGACCGCGATCGCCGCCCGGCTGACCTACCTCTCCGCCCCCGACTCGCTGCAGGGCGCCCTGGCCGCCGGCCTGCTCGGGGGCGGGTCCCGGTTCCTCGGGGTGACCGAGGACTGCGGCACCTACCTGCACGACGTGCTCGAGCGGCACGACGGCCCCCTCCCCACCGACGACGCGGGCTGGGACGCGGTCGCGCTGGCGGCGGTCACCGCGACGAAGGCCGCGAAGCGCTTCGTGCCCGGACTCGGTCACCCGGTGCACAAGACAGGCGACCCCCGGACGCCGGTGCTGATCGGCATCGCCGAGGAGGAGGGCCTGCGCGGCCCGCACCTGCGGCTGTTCGAGGCGATCGGGCGGGTGCACGAGCAGGTCCTGGGCCGGCGCCTGCCGCTCAACGGCGCCGGCGTGTGCGGGGCGGCCCTGGCCGACCTCGGGCTGCCGGTGGAGCTGCTCCGCGGCTTCGCCCTGCTCGCCCGCGCGGCCGGGCTGCTGGGGCAGATCGCCGAGGAGCGACGCCGCCCGATCGGCATGGACGCCTACCTCGCCGTCGACCGCAACGCGGTCTACGTCGACCCGGCCGGGCCGGCGGAGTAGGCAGGAACCATGCGCGCCGCCGTCCTCACCGAGCCCGGGCAGGCCCCGACCTGGGCCGAGCACCCCCAACCGACGCCGGCCGCCGGGCAGACGCTCGTCGCGGTGACGGCGGCACCCATCGTGCCCCTCGACCAGCTGTGCGCGTCGGGCACCTCGTACTTCGGCCGGCCGGCGACGCCGTACGTCCCGGGCGTCCAGGGGGTCGGCGTGGTCGAGTGGTCGGAGGTCCTGCCCGAGGGGTCGCGGGTCTTCTTCTCCACGGCGGCCGGCATGGCTCCCGGGAACGGCAGCCTGGCCGAGCGGTGCCTCGTCCGGGACGACGACGTCATGCTGGTCGAGCACGACGTGGCCGACGCCGAGCTCGCCGCGCTCGGCATGTCCGGCGTCGCCGCGTGGATGTGCCTCACCGCGCGCGCCCAGTTGCTGCCCGGCGAACGGGTGCTGGTGCTCGGCGGCGGGGGAGCGGTGGGTCAGGCGGCCATCGGCGCCGCCAAGGTGCTGGCAGCCGGCCGCGTCGTCGCGGTCGCTCGGTCGCCCGAGGCCCGAGAGCGGGCGCGGTCGGCGGGGGCCGACGAGGTCGTCCCGCTGAGCGGGGACGTCGACGAGCTGACCGCCCGGTTCCAGGACGCCGTGGGTGGCAGCGTGGACGTCGTCATCGACCCCGTCTTCGGCATCGCGGCGACCGCGGCATCCAGGCTTCTCGCCGAACGCGGACGACTGGTCAACCTCGGCGGATCGGGCGGCGACATCGCCGAGTTCTCCTCCGCAGTGCTCCGCAGCCGCACGATCGACGTCCTCGGGTACACCAACGCGGCGCTGACACCGGCCGACAGGCGGGGTGCACTGGCGGCGGTGATCGAGCACGCGGCGGCCGGTCGCATGGGGGTGGCGCACCAGGTGCTGCCGCTGTCCGACGTCGAGCGCGCCTGGCGGCGCCAGTCCGAAGGAAAGGCCGGCGTGCGGCTCGTGCTGACGCCCTGACCCACCGTTCCCCCGGCCGGCGCCCCGCCGGCCGCGTCCTGTCGCAGGAGGTTCCCGTGCAGCTGGTCACCGAGGACAACATCACCGATCTGGCGGTGGAGCGCTGGTCGACGGCGAAGGACCCGCGCCTGGCCGAGCTGATGACGGCGCTGGTGCGCCACCTGCACGACTTCGCCCGCGAGGTCCGGCTGACCGAGGCGGAGTGGATGGCCGCGATGCGGTGGCTGACGAAGACCGGGCAGATCAGCACCGAGAAGCGCGAGGAGTTCATCCTCGCCTCCGATGTCCTCGGCCTGTCGATGCTCGTCGTGCAGATGAACCACCGGCTCGACCCGGCGGCCACGCCGGCGACCGTGCTCGGGCCCTTCCACATCGAGGGCTCGCCGGAGCTGGCGTACGGCGAGGACATGTCCGAGGGGCTGCCCGGCACGCCGCTGTACCTGCACGGGACGGTGCGCGACCTGGCCGGCAAACCGGTCGCCGGCGGGGTGCTGGACGTCTGGCAGGCCGACACCGAGGGCGCCTACGAGTCGCAGATCCCCGACGTCGACGAGGCGCGGCTGCGGGCGAAGTACACGACCCGCGGGGACGGCGGCTTCTGCTTGCGGACGATCGCCCCGCTCGGCTACACGATCCCGATGGACGGACCGGTCGGCGACCTCGTCGGCCGCACGCGGATCAGCCACTTCCGCCCCGCGCACATCCACTTCCTGATCAACGTGCCCGGCTACGAGCCGCTCATCACCCACCTGTTCCAGGAGGGCGCCGAGTACCTCGACAGCGACGTGGTGTTCGGCACGAAGCAGGAGCTGGTCGTGCGCTTCGAGGAGCGGGAGCCGGGGGCCACGCCCGACGGCGGCACCTCCGACGTCCCGTGGCTCGAGGCGCGGTACGACTTCGTGCTCCAGCCGCAGGGCTGACCGGCCACCGATCACTCCTGCCCGCGCCGACGGTCCTATGGGCATGACGAAGAAGCAGGGACCGCTGGACGCCGAGTTCACCGCGCCGCTCGTGCAGAGCTCCGCGAAGGGTGGCTGGACCTACGTCCAGATGCCCGGCTCGGCCGAGTACTTCGGCACCCGCGGCCTGGTCAAGGTGCGGGGCCGCGTCGACGGCGAGCCGTTCGAGAGCTCCTTCATGGCCCTGGGCGACGGCACGCACAAGCTGCCGGTGAAGGCCGACGTCCGCAAGGCCATCGGGAAGCGGGCCGGGGACAGCGTCACCGTCCACCTGGACGAACGGCTCGGCTGACCGACCTCAGGAGGAGCTGCGGGCGGGAAGCAGCCCCTCCTCGTGGTCGAGCTCGCGTTCCAGGATGCGCAGGCTCTCATCTGGCAGCTGCCCAAGATCGCGCCAGCGCACGAGCTCGTCGCGCTGGGCACCGATGACCGCCCGGCGGAGGCGCAGGTTGGCCTCGTACTGGGGTGACATGGGGATCTCGCCGGCCTCGGCGTTCTCCAGCAGCGCCAGGCGGGTGCGGTAGCGGGCCAGCCGCGCCCGCAACGCGACGATCGCCTGGTCCTCGACGTCGTCGTGCTGCTCGTGCGCCGCCTCGTCGAGCAGCTCCAGCGCCGACTCCACCGCGGCCGTCCGCGCGTGGTTGCGCAGCCGGGCCTCGTCGGCCTGGTCGGCGCGCAGCCCGAGGGCCCGCACCAGGGGCGCGAAGGTGAGCCCCTGGCCGACGAGCGTGACCAGGACGGCGAGGAACGCGCAGAACAGCAGCAGCTCCCGGTCGGGGAACGGGGCGCCGGTGTCGGTGGTCAGCGGCAGCGCGAAGATCGCGGCGAGGCTGATGACGCCGCGGGTGCCGGCCCAGCTGAGGACGACGATCGTCAGCAGGGCGGCGGCCGGCAGCCCGGTCCGGTTGGCGACCCAGCGCGCCGCGACGATGACCGCCACCGCACCCAGGACGAGCAGCAGCACCGTCTCGACATGCACCCCTGCATCCTCCCGGACGGGCCGGCCGGCCTCCCGCAGGCGGGGGCCGGCCGGACGTCAGCCCTGCTCCGGGGTCGCCGCCTCGCGGGCCGCGAGGACGTGGGCCTCGGCCCGGTCCCGGTCGACGCCGAGCCCGGCCAGCACGCCCGTGCCGTCCTCCGCCTCGAGCAGGGCCAGCAGGACGTGCTCGGTGCCGATGTGGTCGTGGCCCAGCCGCAGGGCCTGGCGGAACGTGAGCTCGAGGGCCTTCTGCGCCTGCGCGTCGAAGGGGATGAGGGCGGGGACGTCGCCGGAGGCCGCGGGGAGGGTGGCGACGGCGGTCCGGCGCACCGCGTCGGCCGCGACGCCCTGCGCGTCGATCGCCTGCGCGCCGAGGCCCTCGGGCTCGCTGAGCAGGCCCAGGACCAGGTGGCCCGGCGTGATGCTGGCGTTCCCGGCCGCGCGGGCCTCCTCCTGGGCGGCCACGACGACCTTCCGGGCGCGCTCGGTGAACCGGCTGAACCCCTGAGCCGGGTCGAGGTCGTTCTCGGCCTTCGGCACGAACCGCTTCTGGGCGGCCTGCTTGCTGACGCCCATGCTGCGGCCGATCTCCGACCAGGAGGCCCCCGAGCGCCGGGCCCGGTCGACGAAGTGACCGATGAGGTGGTCGGCCACCTCGCCGAGGTGGTCGGCGGCGAGGACGGCATCGCTGAGCTGGTCGAGGGCCCCGGTGTGCACCTTCTCGATCGCGGCGATCAGGTCGTCGAGACGGACGGGCGTGGTCGCGCGCGTGGGTTCGGTCATGCCCGTCAACCTAGGGTTGACGAGCGTGCCGCGTCAACCCAGGGTTGACGCAGGGGCCTAGCGCTGCTGCCTGCGCGCGACGACGACCAGGATGGCGAGGACGAGCAGCAGGGGCGCCCAGGACGGCAGTCCGAGCGGCCCGAGAAGGGCTCCGGCCACGAACAGGACGACCTGGAAGGCGACGAAGATGCCGACGAACAGCACCACGTAGAACAGGACGGGTCGTTCCATCTGCAGGCGGCGCAGGTAGTCCATGGCCCCTCCTCGGTGCGTTCGCGGATCGGTCCCTGGTGGGTTCGGCAGCGCGGGTGCGCCACTGGAGCCGATTGTGCAGCGACAACGCCCCGACGGGGGCGGGGCGTTCCCGCCGACAGGTCAGGCGTCGATGACGATGGGGATGATCATGGGGCTGCGCCGGTAGGTCCGGTGCGCCCACTGACCGACGGCCCGAGAGATCAGCTGCTCGAGCTGGACGGCGCCGCCCACGCCCTCCTCGGCGGCCTTGGCGAGCGCCTTCTCGACCAGAGGGATGACGGCGTCGAACGTCGTCTCGTCGTGGACGAAGCCGCGGGCCAGGAAGTCCGGCGGCTCGGCGAGCGTGCCGGTGTCGGCGTCGACGATGGCGACGACGGTGATGACGCCCTCCTCGGCCAGGTTGCGCCGGTCCTTGAGGTGGGCCTCGGTCGCCCCACCGACGGTCTGGCCGTCGACGTAGACGTTGCCCGCAGGCACCTTGCCGCTGATCCGCACCCTGCCGTCGAGCAGGTCGACCGTGACGCCGTCCTCGGCCAGGACGACGCCCTTCGGGTGGACGCCGGTGCGGATGGCGAGCTCGCCGTTGGACTTGAGGTGCCGCCACTCGCCGTGCACGGGCATCACGTTGCGTGGCCGCACGAGGTTGTAGCAGTAGACGAGCTCACCGGCGCTGGCGTGGCCGGAGACGTGCACCTTGGCGTTGCCCTTGTGCACGACGTTGGCGCCCCAGCGGGTGAGCTCGTTGATGACCCGGTAGATCGCGTTCTCGTTGCCGGGGACGAGCGAGCTGGCCAGCAGCACGGTGTCGCCCTCGGTGATGCGGATGACGTGGTCGCGATTGGCCATGCGCGCCAGCGCCGCCATCGGCTCGCCCTGGGAGCCGGTGCAGATCAGGCAGACCTGGTTGGCCGGCAGCTTCTCGAGCACCTTCATGTCGACGATCAGGCCGTCGGGCACGGTGAGGTAGCCGAGCTCGCGGGCGATGCCCATGTTCCGGACCATCGACCGGCCGACGAACGCGACCTTGCGGCCGTGGGCGTGCGCCTGGTCGAGCACCTGCTGGATGCGGTGCACGTGGCTGGCGAAGCTGGAGACGATCACCCGGCGTGGTGCGGTGCGGAAGACCTTCTCGATCGCGGGGACGAGCTCGCCCTCCGACGTCGTGAAGCCGGGGACCTCGGCGTTGGTCGAGTCGGTGAGGAAGAGGTCCACGCCCTCCTCGCCGAGCCGGGCGAAGCCGCGCAGGTCGGTGATCCGCCGGTCGAGCGGGAACTGGTCCATCTTGAAGTCGCCGGTGTGCAGGACCAGGCCCGCCGGCGTGCGGATCGCGACCGCCAGCGCATCGGGGATGGAGTGGTTCACCGCGAGGAACTCGAGGTCGAAGGGGCCGAACTCGACCAGGTCGCCCTCGGACACCTCGACGGTGACCGGGCGGATCTTGTGCTCCTTGAGCTTGGCCTCGATGAACGCCAACGTCAGCTTCGACCCGACCAGCGGGATGTCGGCGCGCTCGCGCAGCAGGTAGGGGACGCCGCCGATGTGGTCCTCGTGGCCGTGGGTCAGCACGATGGCCACGACGTCGTCCAGCCGGTCCCGGATGGAGGTGAAGTCCGGGAGGATGACGTCGATCCCGGGCTGGTGCTCCTCGGGGAACAGGACGCCGATGTCGACGATCAGCAGCTTGCCGGCGTGCTCGAACACCGTCATGTTGCGGCCGATCTCGCCGAGGCCACCCAGCGCGGTCACACGCAGGCCGCCGTCGGGCAGCGGCGGCGGGGTGCGCAGTTCAGGGTGCGTGCGGCTCATGGGGTGCAACGTTACGGCGCTCGTCCGGCGACCCTTCGACACGGGCGGCCCCGGCGGGGGACGGCGTCGAAGGCGTCCCCGGAGAAGCAGAACGGGGGCCACGGCGCGATGCGCCGTGACCCCCGTCCCGGTGGATCAGATGGGGCGAACGTTCTCCGCCTGGGGGCCCTTCTGGCCCTGGGTGACGTCGAACTCGACCTGCTGACCCTCGTCGAGCGACTTGTAGCCGTCCGAGACGATGGCGGAGTAGTGGCAGAAGACGTCGGCGCCGCCGCCGTCCTGGGCGATGAACCCGAAGCCCTTCTCCGCGTTGAACCACTTCACAGTGCCCTGAGCCATGCTGTTTCTCATTCCGTGCTGGGGTGTCCGGACCGGCAGACTGCCGGTCGCCGGGTCGCTGCACCACCGGCAGGACCGAGAGGAACGTCAGGCAGAAGACGACTGCGGACGTTCGAGAACGAAGCAGAGGCACGACAGCGACCAGGGACAACCCTACGCTGCCGCGGCCGATCGGTGGGCCCGCACCCCTCGGGAGGGTGGGCGTGGCGGCCGGATCGCCCCTCCCGTCGAGCGGGTGTCGAAGCTGCACCGGGGACGGGTCCGTGCCATCGTGCTGCGGAGAGCCGGGCGCCGGACCCGCTCCACCGGCCCGGAAGGCGTGCATGAACCAGCAACTGGCCGATCGGCTCCGCTTCCTCCGTGCGTTCGCCGCGAACCCGCGTCAGGTGGGGGCCATCCTGCCGACGTCCCGGCTGGCCGTCCGCGACATGCTCGACATGGGTGACGTGCACGGCGCCTCCCTGGTGGTCGAGCTGGGGGCGGGCACCGGGTCACAGACCGGTGAGATCCTGGCGCGGATGGGCCCGGACGCCCGGCTGGTCGCGCTCGAGATCGACCCGCGGCTGGCCAAGCTCCTCGACGAGCGCTTCGACGACCCCCGCCTGCAGGTGGTGTGCGACTCCGCGGAGAACCTCCGGGACCACCTGGAGGAGGACCGGGCCGACGTCCTGGTCTGCGCCCTGCCGTTCACCTCGCTGGAGCCCGGGCTGCGCCGTCGCATCCTCGAGTCGCTGCCGGGCACGCTCGCACCGTCCGGCGTCGCGCTGGTCATCCAGTACTCGCCGCTGATCCAGTCGGAGCTGCGCCGGCTCTTCGCGTCGGTCCGTCGCCGCATCTCGCCGCTGAACGTGCCGCCGGCGTTCCTCTTCGCCTGCCGCCTCACGCCCGACGAGGACTGACGGCGCCCGCCGGGCGATGAGTTCGCGGCGTCCCGGTCGTCTTCCTGCACATGACGGACGACGACCTGATCCGCGAACTCGTCGAGCGCTGGGCGCGGGCGGTGCACGCCGGGGACCTGGACGGCGTCCTGGCCGACCACGCGGCCGACATCGTGATGTTCGACGTCCCGCCCCCGGACGACGGGGTTCGCGGGATCGACGCCTACCGCGACTGCTGGCCGCCCTTCTTCGAGTGGCAGCGGCAGGGCGCGGTCTTCGACCTGGTGGAGCTGGACGTCGTGGCCGGCGCGGACGTGGCCTACGCCCACGCCCTGCTGCGCTGCGGCACCCCCGAGGAGCTGGCGAAGGAGCCGGACCGGCGGCTGCGGCTCACCCTGGGGCTGCGGCGGGAGGCCGGGCGGTGGGTGGTCGCCCACGAGCACCACTCGTTCCCCTTGGGCTGACCGGTCAGGGGGCGGTGCCCCGCACGGCCCACGCCCGCGCCGTCAGCCGGATGGCTCCGTCGTCGGCCGGGGGCAGCCGCTGGCGGACGGCGTCCCGCAGCTGGATCTGCTGGTCCGGCGGCAGCGCGGCCAGGTGGGCGGGCGCCGCGCCGGTACCGCCCAGGAACGGGGACCAGAAGTCGTCGAAGTCCCCGAAGACCGTCGGGACGACGATCTCCGTGACGTCGACGCCGGTCAGCCCGGCCGCCGCGAACATGGCGCGCAGCGGCTCGGGACGGCAGAAGCCGAACCGCACCGCCTCGTGCGCCGTCGGGTCGGCGAGGCCGAGTTCCTCCGCCGCGTCCCAGTAGGCGCTCATCAGCTGCATCCCGTCCGGGTAGTCCCAGACGTACGCGCCGACGACGCCGCCGTGGCCGACCGCGCGGCGCATCTCGCCGAGGACTGCGGTCCGTTCGGCGACGAAGTTCAGCATCAGCCCCGAGACCGCGACGTCGAACCAGCCGTTCCGGACCGGCAGCGCCCGCGCGTCGCCCACGCCGAACCTCACCCGCGGGTCGGGGACCGCCGCGGTGGCGGAGGCGACGAAGGCGGGGGAGGGGTCGACGCCCACGACGTCGGTCGGGGCGGCGGCGAGGACCGCCTCGGCCAGGGCGCCGGTGCCGCAGCCCACGTCGAGCCAGCGCGCGCCGGGCGGCCGGTCCAGCCAGCCGACGAAGGCGGCCGCGACGGGCCGGCTCCACCGCCCGACGTAGGCGTCGTAGCTCTCGCCGCTGGACCAGACGTCCATGCCGCCCGACCGTAGCGGCCGGGCGGCACCGTGCGGCCGGGGCGGTGCGCGGTCAGCGGCGGGCGGACAGGCTGGCGATCTCGTGGGCCGACTCGACGGTCGGCGCCGAGGCCAGGGCGCGGGCGATCGCCCGCTCCTCGCGCAGGTGGCGGCGGGCGTCGCGACGGCTGGCGAAGGTGCTGTGCAGGCGGGACATGGCTGTTCCTTCTCTCAGTGTGTTGCGGTCGGGAGCAGGGAGTCGGACCGCGCGGAGGCGGATACCGGCTCCCGGTCGAGGGGGCTCGTGACGGTCAGGACGTCGTCGTCGCGGGTCACGGTGGAGCCCGGCAGCAGCCGGCGGATCAGCGCCAGGACCGGGCGGTTGTCCGGCTGGACGGTGGCCGTCAGGGTGCGGACGCCGCGCCGGGCAGCGAGGCCGGCGAGCGCGGCGAGCAGCTGCCGGCCGACGCCCGCGCGCTGCCACGCGTCCTCGACGAGGATCGCGAACTCGGCGGTCGACGGGTCGGTGGGCAGGCGGTCGTAGCGGGCGACACCGACGACCTCGCCGCCGACGACCGCGACGACGGCCTCGCGCGCGTCGTGGTCGACGGTCACCAGTCGGCGGACGGTGTCGTCGGGGAGCCGGTGCACCGGGGCGTGGAAGCGGCGGTACACCGTCTCGGCCGAGAGGCGCGGCCACAGCCGGTAGAAGAGCGTCCGGTCGGTGGGCTGCACCGGCCTCGTCATCACCGCGATGTCCATCCCGGGCCTCCTGGGTTCGTAAAACGAACTGTCCTCCTCCGATCGGGGTTCGTCAAGTGAACTCAGGAGAGCTACGCTACGGGTGTGACAGACGCCTCGTGGGACCGGTCCCGCTGCTCGGTCGCGGGCACCCTGGCCGTGGTCGGGGAGAAGTGGAGCCTGCTCGTGCTGCGAGAGGCCTTCCTCGGCGTCCGGCGGTTCGCCGACTTCCAGCGCCAGCTCGGCGCCCCGAAGGCCGTCCTGACGGATCGGCTC
>DASQTE010000046.1:0-9295 GCA_035642035.1 Blastococcus sp. | reverse complement strand
GAGACGTTGACGTGGACGCGCAGGTCGTCGGGCCACGCGGCGGCGTCGGTGCACGCGCGGTGCAGCACCCAGGCGCCGAGCTTGGAGGTGAGCCGGTTGTTCTCGGCGGCGTCGAGGAAGGCGGCCGGCGGCAGCAGTCCGCGCGTCGGGTGCTCCCACCGCACGAGGGCCTCGTAGCCAAGCAGCGTCTCGTCCGCGAGGTGGACGATCGGCTGGTAGAAGAGCCGCAGCTCCTCGTTGTCCAGCGCGCGCTTGAGGTCGGTCTCCAGCTGGAGGGCATCGACCTCGTCACGGGTGAGGGCGCCCTCGTGGACCTCGATCCGCGCCCGGCTGCCGTCGGCCTTGGCGCGGGTGAGCGCGCTCTGGGCCTGGCGGAGCAGGTCGTCGGGCGTGGTGTCGGCGCCGAGGGTGAGTCCGACGCTGGCGGAAAGGGTGATCTCGCGGTCCTGGACGAGGAACGGCTCGTCGAGCACGGAGAGCAGCCGGTCGGCCAGCGCCCGCAGCCCGTCGAGGTCCTCGACGTCCTCGGCGACGACGAGGAACTCGTCGGCCCCTAGCCGGACGGCGGTGTCCTCGACCCGGGTGCTCCAGCGCAGGCGGTCGGCCACCTGGCTCAGCAGCAGGTCGCCGGCCTCGTGGCCCAGGGAGTCGTTGACCGCCTTGAAGCGGTCGATGTTGAGGTGCACGAGCCCGACCTGCAGGCCCCGGCGGCGCGACAGCGCGACGGCGTGCCGCAGGCGGTCAGTCAGCGCGCGCCGGTTGGGCAGGCCGGTGAGCGGGTCGGTGAACGCGCGGCGGACCAGGTCCTCCTCGGCGCGCCGTCGGTCGGTGACGTCGACCAGCGAGAGGACGACGAACTGCGCCTCGCCGTTGCTGTGCCGGACGATCTCGTGCGACTGGACGACCCACAGCTCGGTGCCGTCGGAGCGGCGCAGCCGGCGCTCGCCGTCGAGTAGCAGGTGCGGGTCGAGGTGGGCCGGCTCGCCCGGGGCGGGCACGAGGCCGAGGTCGGCGACCGGTGGGTCGTCGGGGTGGGCGAAGAGGTCGACGTGCCGGCCGGCCAGCTCCTCCGCCGTCCGCCCGGTGAGGGCGCACAGCATCGGGTTCGCGACCAGGATGTGGCCGCCCAGGTCGACCAGCGCCTTCGGGATGGGCGCGGACAGGAACAGCGCCTGGAACAGCTGGCCGCGGTCGGCGAGCAGGGTGTCGATGGCCCGCATGCGGTGCCCGGTGCCGCCGCCGGGAGATCCGGCGGGCGTCCGGGGCACCTCTGAGGCGGGAAGGCTCACCAGCACAGGGTCACCCATCGTCGGCGTGAAGTGACGGAACCCGATCACGGAGAGTCGTGTTCGTGCCGTCACGCTGCGTTAGCTGGACCAGTCCTCCGGGCGTCTTCTGCCAACCCCTGCGGCCCTCGTCCGTCAGATCGTCACCGTCCCGGCCGATCGCGGCCTGAAACCGCGCGGCATCGCGGTCAGGATCTGGCCCCGGCCGGGGCCAGGGTGGTGGCAGCGCCGCTCGGCACCCCGCCGTCCGGCCGGAACAGGAGGGAGCCGTCATGGACTGGAAGCTGGAGCTGGTCGCCGTGCCGGTCACCGACGTCGACAGGGCGAAGGCGTTCTACGTCGACAAGGTGGGGTTCGTCCCCGACCACGACCACCGCGTGAGCGACGAGGTCCGCTTCGTGCAGCTGACGCCGCCCGGCTCGGCCTGCTCCATCGCGCTCGGGACCGGGCTCGTGCAGACCCCGCCCGGATCCGCGCAGGGGCTGCAGATGGTCGTGCCCGACATCGAGGCGGCCCGGGCGGAGCTGGTGGGACGCGGACTCGAGGTGAGCGAGGTCGACCGCCAGCCCTGGGGTGCGTTCGTCTACTTCACCGACCCCGACGGCAACGGCTGGGCGGTGCAGGAGCTCCCTCCGCGGGGGTGACCGGGAACAGGCGCGGGGCGCCCGGCGCTCGACTGCCCGAGACCGACGAGAGGTGAGGGCCGTGGAGAAGAAGATCGGGTTCCTGTCCTTCGGGCACTGGCAGCCCATCCCCGGGTCGCAGGTCCGCACGGGGCGGGACGCGCTGGTGCAGAGCGTCGAGCTGGCGGTCGCCGCCGAGGAGCTCGGGGTGGACGGTGCCTTCGTGCGGGTGCACCACTTCGCGCGGCAGCTCGCCTCGCCCTTCCCCCTGCTCGCGGCCATGGCGGCCCGCACCCGCCGGATCGAGGTCGGCACCGGCGTCGTGGACATGCGGTACGAGAACCCGCTGTACATGGCCGAGGAGGCGGCGGCGACGGACCTGATCTCCGACGGCCGGCTGCAGCTCGGCATCAGCCGGGGATCACCGGAGACGGCGCTGCGCGGCTCCGAGGCGTTCGGGTACGTGCCCCCCGAGGGCGGCACCGACGCCGACCTGGCCCGCGACAAGACGGGGCTGTTCCTCGCCGCCGTCGAGGGGCAGACCGTCGTCGAGGCGGATCCGCGCATGACCGGCGGCACCCGTGGTCGGCTCGCCGTCCAGCCGCAGTCGCCGGGGCTCCGGGACCGCATCTGGTGGGGGTCGGGCACCCGGGCGACCGGGGAGTGGACGGCGCGGCAGGGGATGAACCTGATGAGCTCGACGCTGCTCGTCGAGGACACCGGCGTGCCCTTCGACGAGCTGCAGGCCGAGCAGATCGCCCGCTACCGCGCCGCCTGGGCCGAGGCCGGCTGGGACCGCGAGCCGCGCGTCTCGGTCAGCCGGAGCGTCCTGCCGATCGTCAGCGACGAGGACCGCGCCTACTTCGGCGGCGAGCGGTCGAGCGAGGACCAGGTCGGCATCCTCGAGGGCGTCCGGGCGCGCTTCGGCAAGAGCTACGTGGGGGAGCCGGACGCGCTCGCCGAGGAGCTCGCGAAGGACGCCGCCGTCCGCGAGGCCGACACCCTGCTGATCACGGTGCCGAACATGCTCGGCGTCGACTACAACGCCCGGCTGCTGGAGAACGTCGTGCGGCACGTCGCCCCGGCGATCGGCTGGGTGCACCCCGACCGGCGCTGACGTCGTGCGGCGGGTCCCGCGTACGGGCGACAGGACGCGACTGGCCTTCACTCGCGGGCTCGGCGGCCGAAGACTTCGCCAGACGTCGACGTTCCCGAGCCGCGTGGAGCCCCGCCCGTGACACTTCCGCCCTACGACCGCCCGAACCCCGGCGCCTTCGGTGCGCCCGCACCGGGCGGTCCGTCCGGTGCCCCGTCGTGGGACGGGGCCGAGCCGCCCACCGGAGGGCGGTCGCGTCGGGGCGTCGTGGTCGCCGCGGTCGTCGGTGGCGTGGTCCTCCTCGGCGGGGCCGGCTACGCGACCGCCTCGTACCTGTCCGGCGGCGGGACGCAGCCCGAGGAGGTCCTGCCCGGCGACGTCCTGGGGTTCGTCAAGGTCGACCTCGACCCGGCGGCGGGGCAGAAGATGGCGCTCGGGTCGCTGCTCGAGAAGTTCCCGGACGTGGACACCGAGGGCGACGGCGACATCCGCGACCAGCTCCTGCAGCCGCTGCTCGAGCTCAGCGGGGACGAGCTGGACTACGCGGCCGACGTCGAGCCGTGGCTCGGCGACCGGATGGCCGTCGCCGCCGTCGCCGCCGACGACTCGGCAGCAGGGGTCGTCCCGGTCATGGCGCTGGCCGTCACCGACGAGGAGCAGATGACCGACGCCCTCACCCGCGCGCAGGAGGGCGCCGACTTCGGCTTTGCCGCGCGGGAGGACTTCGTGCTGATCACCGACACCCAGGAGCGCGCCGACGGCATCGCCTCGGCCGAGCAGACCCTGGCCGACGACGCGGACTTCGCCGGCGACCGCGAGGCGCTCGGTGGCGACCAGGTCGCCCTCGCCTGGGCCGATCTGTCCGCGGCGCAGGGCGTCGTGGAGAGCCAGGCGGCCGCGCAGGGGGTGCCGGCGGACGTGCTCGGCGGCGCGCAGCTTGCCGGCCGGGTCATCCTCGGCGTCCATGCCCAGGACGACGCGCTCGAGATGGTGGGCATGGACTTCGGCGTCTCGGACGTCGGTGTGCCGACCGGCGACCCGACCCGGCTGGCGAGGGACCTGCCGGAGGACACCCTGGCCGCGCTGTCCGCGTCCGGGGCCGGCGACAGCGCCGTGGCGGCCTGGGCGGAGCTGGAGCGGTCCGGGGCCCTGGCGGAGGTCGGGCAACCGCTCGCCGAGCTCGGCCTGTCGCTGCCCGACGACCTGCGCGCGGTGCTCGGGTCGGACCTCGTCGTGGCGGTGTTCGGCGGCGTGGAGAGCCCGGCACTGGGCGCCCGGGTGGTCACCGAGGAGCCCGAGGCGGCCGCCCGGTCGCTCGACGCCGTCCTGGGCTCGCTGGACGTCGGCGCGGCTCCCGTCTACTCGTTCGGGGAGAGCGACTACGTCGTGGCCACCGACGCGGGCACCGCCGACGCCCTGGCGGCCGACGGCGGTCTCGGGGACACGGACGCCTTCCGGGCGGCCGTCTCCGACCCCGACGGCGCGAGCGCGATCGGCTACGTCGACCTGGCCACCGTGCTGGACGAGGTGGTCGCCCAGGGCGGCCAGGCCGGCGAGGAGGCTGCGAAGTTCTCGGCGGTCGAGGCGCTCGGCCTGAGCGTGTCCGGGACGGACGACGGCAGCCGCTTCGTGCTGCGGATCACGACCCGCTGATCCGGGTCCGTCAGCCGCGCAGGTCGAAGCCGAGGTCGAGGACGGGCGCGCTGTGGGTCAGCGCGCCCACCGCGAGGAAGTCCACGCCGGTCGCCGCGACCTCCGCGGCCCGGTCCAGCGACAGCCCGCCACTGGCCTCCAGGCGCACCCCGGACCCGCGGACCAGGTCCACGGCGGCGACGGTGTCGGCGAGCGGGAAGTTGTCCAGCAGCACGAGCTCGACGCCCGCCGCGATCGCCTCGCGCACCTGGTCCAGGGTGTCGCACTCGACCTCCAGCGGGACGCCGGGAGCGGTGGCGCGCACCGCCTCGACGGCGGCGGCGATGCCCCCGGCGGCGGCCACGTGGTTGTCCTTGACCAGCGCCGCGTCGCCGAGGGCCATCCGGTGGTTGACGCCGCCGCCGCAGCGGACGGCGTACTTCTCCAGCGCCCGCAGGCCCGGCGTCGTCTTGCGGGTGTCACGGATCGCGGCGCCGGTGCCGCGGACGGCGTCGACCCACCGGTAGGTCAGCGTGGCCACCCCGGAGAGGTGGCTCACCAGGTTCAGGGCCGTGCGCTCCGCGGTGAGCAGCGACCGGGTCGGCCCGGTGACGGTGAGCGCGGGCTTCCCGGGCTCGGCGAACGAGCCGTCGGCGGTGTGCAGCACCACCGCCACGTCCGTGCCGCCCACGAGGTCGAAGACGGCCGCGGCCACCGGCAGCCCCGCGAGCACCCCCCGGTCGCGCGGGACGACGTCGCCCAGTGCGCGCGCGTGCGCGGGCACCGTGGAGTCCGTCGTCACGTCCGGGCCGAACGCGAGGTCCTCCTCGAGGGCGCGCCGGACGACCCGCACCACCTCCGCCGGGTCGAGACCCGCCTGGCGGAGGACGGCCGCCAGCTCGGGCCGCAGGACCCCTTCGCCGTTCACGCCACCACCTGGGCGGCGGCGAGGGTCCGGACCGGCTCGGTGCGGGTGTGCACGTGCCCGGCGCGGTCGAGCCGGTGGACCAGCCGGACCTGCCACTCGGGCCGGGTCGCCGGGGCGTCCAGCCGGCGGTGGCAGCCCCGGCTCTCGGTCCGTGCGCCGGCCGCGGCCGCGAGCAGGGTGCCCACCGTGTGCAGCGCCGTCGCCTCGACGGTCGCGGCATCGAGGACGGCGTCCGGACCCAGGCGGGGCACGCCACCGAGCAGCCCGGCCAGCCGGGCCAGCCCGTCGGCGTCGCGGACGACGCCGGCGTGCCGCGTCGCGGCCGCGGTGAGGGACGAGCGGGCCGCGGGGTCGACCGCTCCGGGCGTGCCCGTGGGGGCGGCCGGCTCGCCGCCGGCGGGGAGGTCGGCCGCCAGCAGCGCGGCGCAGCGCCGGGCCGCGACCAGCCCCTCGGTGATCGAGTTCGAGGCGAGACGGTTGGCGCCCTGGACGCCGGTGCAGGCCACCTCGCCGACGGCGAAGAGCCCGGGGACGGTCGTGCGGCCGTCGAGGTCGGCCACGACCCCTCCGCAGGTGTAGTGGGCGGCCGGCGCGACCGGGACCGGCTCGCGGGCCAGGTCGTGACCGGCGGCGGCGCACGCGGCGGTGATGCCGGGGAAGCGGCGGGCGAGGAACTCCGCGCCGAGGTGCGAGGCGTCCAGGAAGACGTGGTCGCCGCCGGTGACCCGGAGGTGCTCGGCGATCGTGGCGGAGACGACGTCGCGGGGAGCGAGGTCGGCCAGCGGGTGCGCCCCGGGCATGATGCGGCGCCCGTCGGCGTCGACGAGGACGGCGCCCTCGCCGCGCACCGCCTCGGAGACCAGCACCTGCTGGCCCGTCGCGCCCGGGCCGGCCCACAGCACGGTCGGGTGGAACTGCACCATCTCGACGTCGGCGACCTCGGCGCCGGCCCGCAGCGCGAGGGCGAGCCCGTCGCCGGTGGCGCCGGCCGGGTTGGAGCTGGCGGCGTAGAGCTGGCCGTACCCGCCGGTGGCGAGGACGACGGCCGGCGCGCGCAGGTCGCCCGCGTCGACCAGCGCGCCGTCCACGATCCGCGCCACCCGCAGGCCGGCGATCCGGCCGTCCGCGGTGAGCAGCGCGTCCAGGGCGGCGGTGTGCTCGAGCACCTCGACGCCGCGACCGCGCAGGGCGTCGACCAGGGTGCGGGTGACCTCCGCACCGCTGGCGTCGCCGCCGGCGTGCACGATCCGGTCGCGGCTGTGCCCGCCCTCGCGGGTCAGGGCCGGCCGGCCGCTCCCGTCGAGGTCGAGCAGGGCGCCCAGCTCCCGCAACCGGGCGACGGCGGCCGGGGCCTCGTCGACGAGGGTCCGCACGGCGCCCTCGTCGCAGAGGCCGGCGCCGGCGGCCAGCGTGTCGCGCACGTGCAGGTCGGCGTCGTCGTCGGGACCGAGCACGGCCGCGAGGCCGCCCTGGGCCCAGGCGGTGCTGCCGTCGCCGAGTGCGCCCTTCGTGACGACGGCGACCCGACGCCCGGCGTCCGCGAGCGCCACCGCGGCCATGAGTCCGGCCGCACCGGTGCCCACGACGACGACGTCCGTGCCGCGGGTCCAGCCGGCCGGCGGGAGCGGCAGTGCCGGGACGACGCGGGCGAGGCTCGCGCTCACGTCACTCACCGACCGGGGACGGCGTGCCGATGGCCACCATCGCCTCGACGGCGGCGCGGGCGCGGGCGGCGATCGCGGGGTCGACGGTGACCTCGTCGCGGCCCTCGCGCAGCGCGCGGAGCAGCTTCTCCGGCGTGGACATCTTCATGTAGGGGCAGGCCGCGCGGGCGTTCACCGGCTCGAACGAGGTGACCGGGTTGGCCTGGCGCAGCTGGTGCAGCATGCCGATCTCGGTGGCCACCAGGACGCGCTTGGCCGTCGTCCGGCGGGCCTCGTCGAGCATCCCGCCGGTGGAGAGGATGTGGACCCGCTCGGTGGGCAGCTGGCCGTCCGACACCATCCACAGCGCGCTCGTGGCGCAGCCGCATTCCGGGTGCACGAGCAGCTCGGCGTCGGGGGCGGCCGCGACGCTGGCGCGCAGGTCGGTGGGGGAGATGCCGGCGTGGACGTGGCACTCGCCCATCCAGATGCGCATGTTCTCCCGCCCGGTGACCCGCTGGACGTGCGCGCCGAGGAACTGGTCGGGGAGGAAGAGCACCTCGCGGTCGGCCGGGACGGACTCGACGACCTCGACGGCGTTCGACGACGTGCAGCAGATGTCGGTCTCGGCCTTCACCTCGGCGGAGGTGTTCACGTAGGAGACGACGACGGCGCCGGGGTGCTCGGCCTTCCAGGCGCGCAGCTGGTCGGCGGTGATCGTGTCGGCCAGCGAGCAGCCGGCGGCGGCGTCGGGCACCAGCACGGTCTTCTCCGGCGCCAGGATCTTCGCCGTCTCGGCCATGAAGTGGACGCCGGCGAAGACGATGGTGGACGCCTCGCTCGCCGCGGCGATGCGGGACAGGGCGAGGGAGTCGCCGACGTGGTCGGCGACGTCCTGGATCTCCGGGGCCTGGTAGTTGTGCGCCAGGACGACGGCGTCGCGCTGCCGGGCGAGGCGGCGGACCTCGTCCCGCCAGGCCTCCCACTGGCCGGGCGTCCAGCTCGTGGCGGTGGGGGCGGGCAGCGTTGCGGTCACCGGGACCTCCGGAGGAGTGGGGGTTTCGTACTCACAGTCGAAAACCTGTGGGACGACCGTAGCATTCCCGTCGTGCCCTCTGTGTGGTCCTCGCCGGACCGGCCCGCCTACCCGCACCACGCGCTCGCCGCCGTGCTGCAGGTCAGGTCCGCGCGGCTGCACGTGATGCTGTGGCAGCGGGCCAACGAGCCGTTCGCGGGGACATGGGCGCTGCCGGGCGGACCGCTGCTGACCGACGAGACGCTCGGGGCGTCGATCGCGCGGCAGCTGGCCAGCAAGGTGGAGGTGACGCACCTGGCCCATCTCGAGCAGCTCGAGACCCGCAGCGATCCCGGTCGCGACCCGCGTGGGCGCACGGTGGCCACCGCCTACGTGGGCCTCATCCCTTCGGATCTCGACCCGGTGCTGCCCGAGGACACCGCCTGGCACCCCACCGACGCCCTGCCGCCGACGGCGTTCGACCACGGCTCGATCGTCGCGTCGGCGCTGGCCCGGCTGCGAGCCAAGCTCTCGTACACCAACGTCGGCTTCGCTCTCGCCCCGCCGGTCTTCTCGATCGCCGAGCTCCGCGACATCTACGTCGCGGCCCTGGGCTACGAGGTGACGGCCACCAATCTGCAGCGGGTGCTCCTGCGCCGCGGCGTTCTGGAGGCGACCGGCGACCTGGCACCTCCCGGCCGGGCCGGGGGGCGGCCGGCGATGCTCTACCGGTTCGCCGTCCCCGCGCTGGAGGTCACCGACCCCTTCGCCGTCCTCCGTCCGCCGTCCGCACGGCCGGCGTCGTCGTCACGGGCAGACCGGTAGGCCGGGGATCAGGGCCTGACCGAGCGGGCCGAGCAGCGTGCAGGTGACGCCCGGCACGAGCGCCGGCGGGGGCGGCAGGGGCGCGGGCGGCACCGGCACGGGCAGCTGCGGCGCGGGCGCCGGAGCCGGGGCGGCGGGAGCCGGCGCCGGCTGCCCGCCCGAGGTCGCAGGCGGCGCCTGGCGGCCGGAGGCCGGGGGTGTGCTGCCCTGCTGCGGCGCCGATCCGGTGCCGCCACCACTGGCGGCC
>DASQTE010000045.1:0-6313 GCA_035642035.1 Blastococcus sp. | reverse complement strand
CCGCCACTCGACCGAGTTGATGTTGGCGTACCACTCAGGGGCGTTGCCCGGGTCGCCCGCGTAGGCGGCGACCTGGTCGCGGGGGCGGCGGATCGCCGTCTCGGTCACCACGTCGACGCCGCGTGCCATGGCCGTCCGCCTCCTCGTCCCCATCGTCGCCCTCCGTCGTCCGGGGGTCCAGCGGCCGCCGGTCACCTGAACGGCAGCTCCGCGAGCGGCTCCCACGGGCCGCCGAGGTAGCGCCACAGCCCGAGGCCGCGGGCCCGCACCCGGTACGGCACGAAACCCGCGAGCAGCTGGTCGTGCAGCGCCCGGGCGACGGCGGGCTCCACCTTGTTCTGCACCGTCACGTGCGGGGCGTGCCGCTGCCGGTCCTGCGGGATCAGCCAGGTTTGCCAGGACGCCGCCAGCTCCGCGCGCAGCGCCCCCAGCTCCGCGGACTCCAGCGTGAAGGCGACCCCCCTGCCGAGGAACCGCAGTCCGGTCACGGCGACGTCGAACGCCTCGTGTTCCACAGCCGTGACCAGGTCCGACCGCACGGCGTCGAGGCGCTCGCCGGGCAGCGCGTGGAACAGCGTCACGTGCGCGGCGAGGAAGTTGCGTTCCGGCGGGAAATGCTCAGCTCGGAGCCGGTCGAACCGCTCCTGGGCCTCGTCGTCCAGCAGCAGCGTGACGACCAGCGGCCCCCTAGACGATCGCTCGGGCACCCTTGCCCAGCACGGCCACGCCGCCCTCGCTCACGTGGTAGTGCTGCTTGTCGGCGACGGTGTCGACCCCGATCCGCGCCCACGGCGGGACGACGACGTTCTTGTCGAGGATCGCCCGGCGCACGTAGGCGCCCTCGCCGATGTGGACGCCGTCCATGAGCACGCTGTCCTCGACCCGCGCCCCCCGCTCGACCCGCACGCCCGGTGAGACGACGGAGTTGTGCACCGAGCCGCCGCCGATGATCGCGCCGGCGCTGACCATCGACTCCTCCGCGCGGCCACCGAGCACGAACTTCGCCGGGGGGAGCTGCGGCGGCAGGGTGAAGATCGGCCAGCGGTCGTTGTAGAGGTTGAAGACCGGCGTCACCGAGACCAGGTCCATGTGCGCGTCGTAGTAGGCGTCGATGGTCCCGACGTCGCGCCAGTAGCCGTGGTCGCGCTCGGTCGCGCCGGGGACGATGTTGGTCGAGAAGTCGTAGACCCACGCCTCCCCCGCCGCGGCCAGCATCGGCATGATCGAGCCGCCCATGTCATGGACGGAGTCCTCGTCCTCGGCGTCGGCCCGCAGCGCCTCGAGCAGCGCGTCGGTGGTGAAGACGTAATTGCCCATGGAGGCGAAGCTCTCCTCGGGCGAGTCCGGCAGGCCGGGCGGGTCGGCCGGCTTCTCGAGGAAGCCGCGGACCTTGCCGTCGGCATCGGAGTCGATGACGCCGAACTCGGTGGCCTCCCGGCGCGGCACCCGGAGCCCGGCGATCGTCACGCCGGCGCCGGTCTGCAGGTGCTGGTCGACCATCTGGCCCGGGTCCATCCGGTACACGTGGTCGGCACCGAAGACGACGACGATCTCCGGCCGCTCGTCGTAGATCAGGTTGAGGCTCTGGAAGATCGCGTCAGCGCTGCCGGTGTACCAGCGCGGCCCGAGCCGCTGCTGGGCCGGGACCGGGGTGACGTAGTTCCCGAGCAGCTGCGACATCCGCCAGGTCGTGGTGATGTGCCGGTCCAGGCTGTGGCTCTTGTACTGGGTCAGGACGGCGATCTGCCGGATCTCGGCGTTCACCAGGTTGGACAGCACGAAGTCGATCAGCCGGTACTGCCCCCCGAAGGGCACAGCAGGCTTGGCCCGGTCCGCCGTCAGGGGCGACAGGCGCTTGCCCTCACCACCTGCGAGGACTATGCCGAGAACCCGTGGACCGCCGCGCATGATCGCAAGGTAGCGGCTGGACGCGGGAATCGCCCCACCTGCCGGTGCGGACCACGCCCCCTAGGGTGACGCGCGTGCAGATCGGGATCGTGACGCGGGAGTGGCCGCCGGACGTCTACGGCGGCGCGGGGGTCCACATCGAGCACCTGGTGGCCGCCCTGCGCTCGCTGCCCGCGGGCCCGGAGATAGCCGTGCACTGCTTCGGCGAGCCGCGGGGGCCGGGCATGGCGGGATACCCAGCGATCGCGCACGCCGTCCCGGCCGGCCTCCGCGAGGCCAACGGCGCCCTGCAGGCGGTGGGGGTCGACGTGGAGATCGCGGCCGCACTCGGCGGCGCCGACCTCGTGCACAGCCACACCTGGTACGCCAACGGCGCCGGGATGCTGGCCGCCCTCGTGCACGGGATCCCGCACGTGGTCACCGCCCACTCGCTGGAACCCCGCCGGCCGTGGAAGGCCGACCAGCTCGGTGGGGGCTACCGGCTGTCCTCCTGGGTCGAGCGGAGCGCCTACCTCGCGGCGGACGCGGTCGTCGCGGTCAGCCACGGGATGCGCACCGACGTGCTCGACGCCTATCCCGACCTCGACCCGGCGCGCGTCCACGTCGTCGGCAACGGCGTCGACGCCGAGGCCTACCGGCCGGTGCGCGACCCGGACGTCGTCCGCGGGCTCGGCGTCGACCCCGACCGCCCGTACGCACTCTTCGTCGGGCGGATCACCCGGCAGAAGGGCGTCATGCACCTGCTGGCCGCGGCCGAGCAGCTGCCGCCGGACGTCGGTCTGGTCCTCTGCGCCGGCGCCGCCGACACCCCGGGCGAGCGGCAGCAGGTGGCCGACGCGGTCGCCGAGCTGCAGGTCCGCCGCAGCGGCGTCGTCTGGATCGAGGCGATGCTGCCCCGCGACCAGTTGGTGCCGCTGATCACCGGCGCCACCGTCTTCGTCGTCCCGTCGGTGTACGAGCCGCTGGGCATCGTGAACCTCGAGGCCGCCGCCTGCGGCACCGCCGTCGTGGCCAGCGACGTCGGCGGCATCCCGGAGGTCGTCGACGACGGCCGGACCGGGCTGCTCGTCCACTACGACCCCGAGGACGTCGGCTCCTTCGAGGGCGGCCTCACCGCGCGCATGGCCGAGCTGCTCGCCGATCCCGACCGCGCCGCGACGATGGGCGCGGCCGGGCGCGAGCGCGTGCTGGCGGAGTTCGGCTGGCCGGCCATCGCGCAGCAGACCGTCGAGGTGTACTCGGCCGTGCTCGCGGCGCGGGCCTGATCCGGCTCGCTGGTAGATTGCGGCTGCCGACTCGTCGGCGACGCAACGGCAGCGAAGCCGGTGAGAACCCGGCGCTGTCCCGCAACTGTGATGGTCCTCCGAGGACCTGAGCCAGATCGCCTGCCCTGCGTCATGTCACCGACCCTCGCGGCAAGGGTCGCGCATCGGGCGTCGGGCAGCTCATGGGCGACGCCGGCCGCCTCTCCAGGAGGCCCTCCGTGCCCCGTTCCCTCCCCCGCCCGCTGGTCGCCGTCCCCGTGGCGCTGCTCCTGTCCCTCACCGCCTGCGGTGGCGACTCCTCCGACGCCGGCGCGGCCGCCCCGGACACTTCCGCCTCCGACGCCTTCCCGGTCACGGTGACCGGCGCCGACGGCGAGCTGACCCTCGACGAGCGGCCGGAGACCATCGTCTCGATGTCGGCCACGGCCACCGAGATGCTCTTCGCGATCGGCGCCGGCGACCAGGTCGAGGCCGCCGACGACAACTCGAACTACCCGGAGGACGCGCCGTCCACGGACCTGTCGGCCTTCACGCCGAACGCGGAGGCGATCGCCGGGTACGCACCCGACCTCGTGGTCCTCAGCGACGACCTCAACGGCATCGTCGACGCCCTCGACGCCCTGTCGGTCCCGACGCTGCTGCTGCCGGCGGCCGAGACCCTCGACGACAGCTACGAGCAGCTCGAGGTGCTCGGCGACGCCACCGGGCACGCCGAGGAGGCCGACGAGGTCGTCGCCGACATGCAGGACCGGATCGCCGCCGCGGTCGAGTCCGTGCCGGCCGAGGCCCAGGGGACGCGCGTCTACCACGAGCTCGACCCGAGCTTCTACTCCGCGGCGAGCAGCACGTTCATCGGCGGCATCTACACCCAGCTCGGCCTGGAGAACATCGCCGACGGCGCACCGGACGCCACCGGCGGCTACCCGCAGCTGTCGGCGGAGTACATCGCCGGGGCGGCGCCCGGCCTGATCGTGCTGGCCGACACCAAGTGCTGCGGCGAGACCGCCCAGACCGTCGCCCAGCGGCCGGCCTTCGGCAGCCTGCCCGCCGTCCAGGACGGGCGGATCCTGGAGGCCGACGACGACATCGCCTCGCGCTGGGGCCCCCGGATCGCGGACTTCGCCGAGGCCGTCGCCAGGACCCTGCAGGGCTGAGGACGGCGGAGGCGATGACGACGACAGCCCCCGGTGCGGCCGGGACGGTGGTGGCCGCTCCGGCCCGCCGTCGCCGGGCGTGGCCGGCGCTGGCCGGGGCAGGCCTCGCGCTCGTCCTCGCCCTGCTGGCCGGGGTGTGGGTGGGTGCGCTGCCCCTCCCGCCGGGCGCCGTCGTCGTCACGCTGCTCGACCGGGTCCTCGAGCCCCTCGGGATCACCGTCCCGGGCGCGCTGGAGGGCACCGAGGCGGCGGTGCTGATGGAGCTGCGGCTCCCCCGCGTGCTGCTCGCCGCGCTGGTGGGCGCCGGGCTGGCCGTCTCCGGCGCCGCCTACCAGGGCGTCTTCCGCAATCCGCTGGCCGATCCGTACCTGCTCGGCGCGGCCGCCGGGGCGGGGCTCGGCGCCACCGTCGTCATCGCCTGGTCGCCGGTGCAGTCGATCGGCCCGATCGGCATCGTGCCCGTGGCCGCGTTCGTCGGCGCGCTCGTCGGCGTCGGCTGCGCCGTCGCGCTGGGCACGGTCGCGGGCGGCTCGCACACCCCGACGCTGCTGCTGGCCGGCGTCGCCGTCGCCGCCTTCCTGGCCGCGGCGCAGACCCTCGTCCAGCAGCAGAACACCGACGACCTGCGCGAGATCTACGGCTGGCTGCTCGGGCAGCTGGGCAACTCGCAGTGGTCCGATGTCGTGCTGGTGCTGCCCTACCTCGGGGTGGCCTGCCTGGTCCTCCTGCTGTGCGGCCGCGCGCTCGACGTGCTGGCCGTCGGCGACGACGAGGCCAGCTCGCTGGGCGTCCACCCCGGCCGGCTGCGGCTCCTGGTCATCCTCGCCGCCTCCCTGGCGACCGCCACGGCCGTGGCGGTCAGCGGGCTGATCGGGTTCGTCGGCCTCGTCGTGCCGCACATCGTCCGCCGGCTGGTCGGCGGTTCGCACGCCCGCGTGCTGCCCATGTCGGTGCTGGTGGGCGGGGCGTTCCTGGTGCTCGCCGACCTCATCGCCCGGGTCGTGCTGGCCCCCGCGGAGCTGCCCATCGGCGTGGTGACCGCCTTCATCGGGGCGCCCTTCTTCGCCGGGCTGCTCTGGGTCGGGGCGCGGCGACGGTGAGCCGGCGGACCGCGGCGCACGCCGTCCCCGCCGCGGGCGGCGCCCGGGTCGAGGTGCTCGGCCTGAGCGCCGGGTACGGGCGCACCCGCGTCCTGGACGCGGTCCGGCTGACCGTCGAGCCGGGCGGCTGGCTGGCGGTCATCGGCCCCAACGGCTCGGGCAAGTCGACCCTGCTGCGCTCGGTGCTGGGCTTCCACCCCCACCAGGGCCAGGTCCGCGTGGACGGCGTCCCGATGACCGGGATGCCGCGCCGGGAGCGCGCCCTGTCGATGGCCTATGCACCGCAGACCCCCGTCCTGCCCGAAGGGGTCAGCACGCGCGAGTACGTCACCCTCGGCCGCACGCCGCACCGTCCGCTGCTCGCCGCGCCGCGCGGCGTGGACCGGCAGGTCGTCGCCGACGTCATGGACCGCCTCGGGCTGGGGCAGATGGCCGAGCGGCAGCTGACCACCCTGTCCGGCGGCGAGCAGCAGCGCGCCGTCCTGGCGCGGGCGCTCGCCCAGCAGCCGCGGGTGCTGTTCCTCGACGAGCCCACCGCGGCCCTCGACCTCGGGCACGCCCAGCAGGTGCTCGACCTCGTGGACCGGCTCCGCCGGCAGGATGGGCTCACCGTGGTCAGCACGCTGCACGACCTCACGCTGGCCGGGCAGTACGCCGACCGGCTGGCCCTGCTGTCCGACGGCCGCGTCGTCGCGGAGGGCTCCCCCGCGGAGGTGCTGACTGCGCAGGCGCTGAGCACCCACTACGGCGCCCGCGCCGAGGTGGTGCACGGGCCGTCCGGGCCGGCGGTGCTGCCGGTCCGCTCGACCGCCGGCTAGGCCGGCCGGAAGCGCACCTCGTCACCCGGGCGCAGCTGCGCCACGGCGGGGAGATCGGCCGTCGCGAC
>DASQTE010000044.1:0-2758 GCA_035642035.1 Blastococcus sp. | reverse complement strand
AAGGGTGACGATCCCGGCGTCGACGGTGGCCCGCACCTCGGAGGGACCGATCCACAGCGTGCGCCGGAGGAGGTCCTCGGTGACATCCCGATGGATGTCCGCGTCGGGACGGGCGTAGGGCCGCAGGAGGTCGGCGGGGGTGACGATCCCCAGCAGCTCCCCGCTCTCGCCGGTGACGAGCAGCCGCTGGACCTTTCTGGCCCGCATCTGCCTCGCGGCCGTGGACAGCGACTCGTCCGGGGCGATCGTGAGCGACGGTCCGCTCATCAGATCCCGGGCGGAGGTGGCGGCAGCCTCCTTGGCTCGCCTTCCCCGGCGCCACCACCGACGACCGCCTCCTCGACCGGTGGCGGCGACCTTGACGAGGAGGTGGGCCTCGGAGACGACCCCGAGGGGTCGGCGATCCTGGTCGACGATCGGAATTCCGCTCACCCGGTGCTCCGTCAGGAGACTGGCGATCTCGGCGATCGACGTGTTCTCTCGTGCGGTGATGACGTCGGTGGTCATGATGTCGCGCACCCGCCACGGCTGCATGGAAAACCTCCAGGCTCAGATCGCCTGGGGCACGAGGCGCCACAGGCGAGGAATCCATCGATGATGACCTCAGCCTGCCTTGCCGCTGGCGGATCCATCAGGCCCGCGGTCGGCCACCTACGCTTCTTCTGCTTGCCGACGGACGGCAAGATGCGACCTGTCGGCGACCGTTCGCGTCGACGTCGTCGACCGGAAGCTAGCCCGGGACAGTCAGGCGTTCCGCCGGCCAGTTCAGGGCCCGGGCGCCGAGCACCGCCGCCTGCAGGGTGAACCGGTGAGCCGGGTCCCCGGGGTCGTAGCCGGACAGCACCTTGATCCGCTCCAACCGGTAGGTGACCGTCCGCACGGCCACGTGGAGCCGCTTCGCCGCCTCGGTGGCCACACCCCCGCTCTCGAAGTACGCCTCCAGGGTGGCCAACAACGGCTGGGCGCCTCCGCGGGCGCGCCCGAGCGGGCTGAGCACCGACTGCACGAGGTCGGCCATGGCGGGCTGGTCGCGCAGCAGCACGCGGAAGATCAGGAGGTCGCGGGCGTGGACGACGGGGGTGTCCAGACGAAGCCGGCCCGCCATGGTGATCGCCTCGCGCGCCTCCTCGTACGAGCGGGCGATGCCGTAGAGGCCCGGGTGCGCCCGACCGACGGCGACCTGCCAGGGACGCCCCCGGCGTAGCCGGCTGAGCTCCGCGTGCATCAGCGGACCGAGGTCGGCGGACGGGCCGGCGCTGGCCGCAGGGCTGGTCCCGGCTGCCGCGGGATCCGTGGGAGCCACGACGACGAGCAGACCCTCCTTGGTCGCCACCAGGACGTCGCGGTCGCCGAGCCGGTCGAAGATCACTCCCTCCAGGATGGTGATGGCCGCGTCGGTGTCGGGCAGCCGGCTGCTCGGCGCGGCCAGCGCGACCTGATGCACCCGGGCCAGGTCCAGACCGAACGGCTCGGCCCGCTCCACCAGCCCGCCGAGGTCCGAGTCACCGCGCAGCAGGTCGTCGACGAGCTCCCGGCGCAGCACCTCCTCGCGCCGGACCAGGTCGCGCCGTGCCACCGCGTATCCCTCGGCCAGGGTCGCGACGGCGTCGTCGATGACGTAGAGCACGGCCGAGGCGGCGGCGCGCACGGCTTCGCGGTCGCGGGAGCGCACCACCTGCGGGAGCTCCTGCCACAGCCGCCGGGCCGCCGAGAGGTAGAGCTGCACGACCGGGCCGGCGGAGATCCCCTGCTCCGCCGCCCGGCGGCCGAGCTGGCCCACCGCCTCGAGCTCGGCCCGCTTCGGCCGGCGCCCGGTGACCGCCGCGTCGGCGAGCAGCGGCAGGTAGTCGCCCAGCAGTTCCACGGGGACGCCGGAGTCCCGGCTCGCGCCCGCGGCGACATCGGCCAGCCACTTGCCCTCGGCGCCCGGCGGCGCCCCACGCCGGCCCCGACGCGCTGTGCTGCCCGCCACGCCCGCCTCGCCTCCCGGGGCCGCCGATGACCGTGGACCCAGCGCTGTCCGGTCCTGCCACGGGGGCTTCGTTGCCGGACATCGGCAGTGTAGCGCCCCGCGACTCTGCGTACCGCGCACCTGTTCGAATCGGCGGGATTCGCCCAGGATCGAAAGCGAGAACAGGGTGGACCGAACCAATCCTGTTTGCCGTGAAGCGCACTTCCCAGTAGGTGTCGCCAGTCAAGGAGAATCCTGTGCCTGCTTACCCCCGACTATCGCCGGCGTTGTCCGCCGTATTGGTGCTCGCCGCTGGCCTCGCCCTCTTCTTCACCTGGGACCTGCTCGGCGCGATCCTCGCCGAGATCCTCCTCGCCGCGGTCGTCGGCGGTGCGCTCGTCGTCGGATACAGGCTCCGCCGGTACGCCCGCGAGCGCCTCGTCTACTCACCCGCCGCGCGGCGGCGTGCGCCAGCGCCGGGTGTCGACGCCCGGACCACCAGGACGGGGGTGTGACGGTGCGGGCGGCGATCGCCCTGGTCACCGGAGAAACGCCGGTGACGGACATCGAGCACTCCTCGGCCGCGAGCGGATACCGGCGGCTGAGGACCCAGATGGAGGCGGACGCGGCCGCCCTGGGAGCGTCGCTCGACGGCGGAACCGGTGCGGCGGTCCGACACGCCTTCCGCACCCTGGACCGTACGCTGGGACAGGCGGTGGCGTCCCTGGAGCGCCTGGTGCCCGCGGCGCACCGGACCGACCACCCTCCCGCGCCGGTGCGTGCCGACAAGCGGCAGGCCCGGCGGTG
>DASQTE010000043.1:0-15986 GCA_035642035.1 Blastococcus sp. | reverse complement strand
GGCCTCATCGGTGGACGACCGGCGCGACGCCAGGTGTTGTGCCGGCTCCCCTACCGAGGACCCTGAGGACCCCAACCTCGACGGCAGGCACCCCAAGGGGGACATCGAGATGTCGATGGACACCAGGATGGCCAGGGCATTCGGGCTCGAAGGAGACAGCTGGCAGCGCCACGCGAACCCGTGGAGCGTCTACACGCGGATCCCCATCCCGCCGCTGCTGGTCGCGGCGATCTGGAGCCGCCACCAGATCGGGTGGCGGTCGCTCGTGCCCGTGGGACTCGTCGGCGCCTGGACCGCGATCAACCCCCGGGCGTTCCCGCCACCGCGCTCGCTGGACCACTGGGCGTCCAGGGGGGTGCTGGGCGAGACCTTCTGGGCGAAGCGGAAGGAGGTCCCCGTTCCCCGACGGCACCGGGTGGCGCCCGTCGTCCTGGGTGCCGTCAGTGCAGCGGGCGTGCCGTTCGTCGTCAGGGGCCTCGTGGTTCGGGACGGCTGGATGGTCCTGTTCGGGCTGGCGGTCCAGATGGCCGGCAAGATCTGGTTCATCGACCGGATGGCCATCCTCTACGACGACGTCGCGCCTGCGAACGGCCCCGGGAACGGCTGACTGCTACGGAGCCGCCGTCGGCCGCGCCCGTGGACGCGGCCGACGGCGGGTGAGCTCGAACGGTCGTGGGCGGGCATCACCCGCACGGGGTGAAGCGCGTCACCGGCCGGGCTCCAGCCGCCAGGCGACCAGGCCGAACAGGACGCCGAGGGCGTTGGTCGCCCAGTGCGCGCCGGCGCTCGCCAGCACACTGCCGCTGCGCCGGCGCAGCTCCCCGAAGACGAGCCCCCCGATCGTCGTCAGCGCGACGGTGCCGACGACGACGGCCGCGCTGCCCCCTCCCCCGACCGCGTCGGACACCGCGCGGTTGGACTCCCCCGTCCGCCGGGCCGGGATCACGTGCCAGAAGCCGAAGACCACCGACGTCGTGAGCAGCACGGGCCACTCCCGCAGGTGCCGGGACAGGAAGGCCCAGAGCACGGACCGGAAGGCGAGCTCCTCCAGGACCACGGTGCCGAACGGGATGAGGACGAACGTCGTCCGGAGGGCGTCGTCGAGCGGCAGGTCGTAGCGGACGTCCTGGAACGCCGGCCGCGCCGGCGGCAGCAGGACGCCGACGATGTAGACACCGGCGACGACGCCGACCGCACCGAGTCCCCACCGGCACCCGGAGGCCAGCCGCTCCCGGCCGAGGCCCAGCCGCGACCAGCTGAGCCCGTCGATGCGCGCCCAGGCGAGCAGACCGGCGCCCTCCAGCGTCCGGACCCACCACGGCGGGTGCAGCAGGTGGTCGGTCACGTTGACCACGGCGAGCGCCAGGAGGACGGCGCTGGACACCGCGGGGCCCCGCGTGCGCCGGGCGGCCGACATGGTCACGCGGGTCCCCCGGCCACCGCGTCAGCCGCCGCCGACGACGGTCCGCAGGCGGGCGGTGTCGGCGTCGGTCCAGCCCGGCGGCTGCGCGACGTCGGCCCACCCGTCGACGTAGTCGGCCCGGTAGGAGTGCCCGTGGCCGTCCGGAACCCCCGTCGAGAAGGCCATGTCGGCGGTGAGCTGCCAGAACGTGACGAACGGCAGCCACACCATGTCCTGGGAGACGTCGGGCCCGCGCTCGCCGCGCAGCCAGTCGGGGTGGCCGAAGACCAGGTGCGGCGACCACCACACGATGGGGTCGGACGCGTTCTGCAGGTAGACCAGCCGCGGGTCGCCCCAGGGACCGGGCGGCCCTTGGAGGTCCGGGGCCTCGTCCGCGAACCGGACGGTGCGGCCGTCGTCGACGACCGGCAGCCACTCCGGGGAGCCCTCGTCGCGGTCGTCGACGATGCTGCGCGTCAGGGCGTTGAAGTTCGGCGGCCCCGCCCACAGCACGCCGTCCGTGCGGTTCTCGATGTCGGCGAGACCGCTGAAGGCGGCCTCGCCGCCGAAGGTGCCCAGGCTCTCCCCGAACACGTAGAGGTCCGGGCGGGAGTCGGCCGGCCGGTCCGCCCAGACGCCGTAGACCGCGTCGAACAGCGCACGGCCGGCGTCGCGGGCCTTGACCTGGTCGACGAGGAAGGACATCCAGCTGGGCAGGTAGGAGTACTGCATCGCGACCATCGCGGTGTCGCCGTTGAACTCGTACTCCAACGAGTCGCTCGCCGCGGGGTCGACCCAGCCGGTCCCGGTCGTCGTGACGACCACCAGCACCGCCCGGTCGAAGCCACCGGCCCGCTCCAGCTCGCGGACGGCGAGGGCTGCCCGGTCACCGACGTCGTCGCCGCTGGCCAGCCCGACGTACGCGCGGACCGGCTCCTCGGCCGGCTCGCCGTTGAACTCCTCGAGGTCCTGCGGCGTCGGCCCCTTCCCGACGAAGTTGCGCCCCTGCAGGCCCAGGTCCTCCCACGGCACCAGGGAGGACGGGCTGCCCGACCGCTCGGACGCCGACGGCTCGGACGCGCCCTCCTCGGTCCCGTCGTCCTTGACGCTGAACGCCGAGTTCATCGCCTCGACCAGCCCCTGGAACAGCACCCCGTTGAGCAGGAAGACCACCAGGGCCGTGACCACCACGACCCCGAGCGGCCGGGCGACGCGCCGCGGGAGGAGGCGGCCGAACACCCGGACGAGCAGGCGGCCGATCCACCGGACGCCCCGGCCGATGCCGACGAACAGCGCGAACACCAGCACCGCCAGGACGACGATGCCGATCGACCCGTACCCCGCGGGAGCGTCCAGCCCCATGAGGTCGTGGATCTCCCGCTGCCAGCCCGCGCCGAGCCAGAGCATGACGACGCAGAGGAGCACACCCACGGCGGCCAGCACCTGCCAGGCGCGGTGGCGGAAGCCGGGCGAGAGGCGGCTCTCGGTCAGCTCGGCGACGAACCACGCGACCGTGACACCGACCCCGTAGCCGATGGCGGCCGTGATCCCGGCGATCAGGCCCTGCAGCACCCAGCCGCGCGGCAGCAGGGACGGCGTCAGCGAGGCGCAGCCGAACAGCAGGGCGCTGAGCGTGCCGCTCCAGGTGTAGTGCGGCAGCCACCGCCGGCGCGGCCGCGGGACCTCGCCCACCTCCGGCGCGCCGGGCAGCGGCGGGGCGACGTCACTGCCGCTCCGGGGCTCCGTCGTCGGTTGCGCCGTCATGCCCGTCTCCGCTCGTCCGCGGTCGACGGTAGGAGGCTCCGGGCGGCGCCGGCTCCTACTGGGAGGATGAACCGCGCGGACCGCCGCGGCGCCACGATGGCCCCATGGGCGGTGCAGCACGCGAGAGCCACCAGCGGACGACGACCCCGAGCAGCGCACCGGACGTGGGGCTGGTGCTCGCCGCCGCGATGGCGCCCGGCACCTTCACACCGTCGCTGACCTCCCGCACGGCCATCGACCAGGGGCTGGTGACCGGGCTGTCGACCGGGCTGCACTTCCTGCTCGCGGCCGGGGCGCAGGACGCGCTGGTGGCGACGGCGCGCTTCCTCGTCGGCGGGACGGCGTCCCCGGCCGCCCGCCACACCGCCGCGATCGCGGTCGACGCCGCGGCCGTGCCCCTCGGTCTGGCCGTGCTCCGGGCGCTCCCGCCGCGCGCGGAGGACCCGCTGCGGGGTGCCGTCCGCCAGGCGGCCTGGCGGCTCGGCGCGACCGGGCTGAGCGGCGCGCTGCTCGGGTTCGCCGACGCGGGCGCGCACGCCCTGGACGACCGCCTGCGGCTGGGTGGGCGCCTCGCCGCCGTCCCGCTCGCGGTGCCGGTCGGCCTCGGCATCGCCTACGTCGGGGACCGGCTGCGCACGGGTGAGCACGCGGAGAGCACCGACGGGGTGGACGCCGCGCCGCCGCTGTCGTCCGCCGGCGTCGCGGTGGGGATCGTAGGGTGCATGGCCGGCGCCGCCTACGGCGAGCAGGCCCTCACCGACCTGCTCGCCCGCCGCCTGGCCGCGGTGCTGCCCGGGCCGCCCGACCTGTGGCGGCTGGCCGGCCACGCGGGCTTCCTCGTCGGACTCGGGCTCGGCGCGTCCGCGGTCTGGCACCGGGCGATGCGGCGGATCGAGTCGATGACGTCCGCCGACGCGCCGGTGATCGAGCCCGGCGAGGACCAGCGATGGGTGCCCCCGACGGTCAGCGGAGGCCCGGGGAGCCTCGTGTCCTGGGCCGGCATGGGTAGGGACGGCCGGCTGCACGCCCTCGCGTCGGTCCGCCCCCGTCCGGTCGCCGACCTGCCACCCGGCGTGCCGGACATGTCCATCGCGACGGTCATGGGCACACCCGCGCTCGCGGACCCGGTGCAGGTCTACGTCGGGCTGGACAACGCGTCGACGGGACGGGCGAGGGCCGACCTGGCGCTGGCCGAGCTCGAGCGGACCGGTGCCCTGGACCGCTCGCTGCTCGTCCTCGTCTCGCCGACCGGCACGGGATACGTCAACTACGTCGCCACCGCCGCCCTGCAGTACCTCGCGCTCGGGGACGTCGCCACGGTGACCCTGCAGTACTCGCGCCGCCCGTCGCCGCTGTCGCTCGGCATGGTGCGTCAGGCGCGCGAGCAGAACCGGTTGCTCTGGCTGCGGATCCTCCGTCGCCTCCGCGACCGCCCCGGCCCCCGGCCGCGGGTGGCGCTGTTCGGCGAGAGCCTCGGCGCGCACACCAGCCAGGACGTCTTCCTGCACTGGGGGACGCTCGGTCTGGATGCGATGGGCATCGACCGGGCGCTGTGGATCGGGACGCCCTACGGCAGCAAGTGGATGCGCCAGGTGACCCGCGGCGACCGCCTCGACGTCGAACGGGACGCCGTCGCGGTCGTGAACGACCACGCCCAGCTCGTCTCGCTGACGCAGGAGCGCGGTTCCGGACCGCGCTTCGTGCTGCTGAGCCACGACAACGACGGCGTGACGAAGTTCGGCCCGGACCTGCTCTGGTACCCGCCGGACTGGCTGGGCCCCTCCCGGCCCGGCCCGCAGGCAGGGGTCGTCGGGAGTCCCCGCGGCATCCCGCCGGCCATGCGGTGGCGGCCCGTGACGACGTTCTTCCAGAGCCTGGTGGACATGAAGAACGCGCAGACCGCGGGACCCTTCGGAGCGTCCCAGCACGACTACCGGGCCGACCTGCCCCGCTTCCTCAGCGACGTGTACGGGCTGCCCGCGACCGAGGAGCAACTCCGCCGGATCGAGGACATCCTGGAGGTCCGCGAGGCCGTGCGCGAGAAGCTCTTCGCCGTCGTCCCTGGAGCGGTCGCCTGACCCGGCCCGCGTGACCGCCACCCCGGGGCTCCGGGTCAGAAGACCGGCTGGCCCGATGCCCGGGTGCCGGAGGGCCGGAAGGCGTAGGCGAGCAGCAGCGCGCCGAAGGCGGCGATCTGCGCGCCGAGGACGAGCGAGAGGACGAGCACGGTCGCTTTCGGCCACGCGACGGCCAGCACCCCGACGATGACGTTGACCGCGCCGGCGAGGACCAGCCATCCCCACCCGCTCTCCTCCTCGCGTGCGAGCAGGGCGGCACCGACGCGGCCCGCGCCGTGGATGATCAGCGACGTACCCGTGATCAGCGCCAGCGTGAGCAGGGTGATCCCGGGCCACGCGATGGCGAGGAGGCCGCCGATCACCAGGACGGCGCCCAGGGCGATGGCGATCCCCCGTCGGGTCCGGGAGTCCCATCCGACGGCGATCTCGAGCAGGCCTCCGATGACGAGCGAGAGCCCGAGCAGCAGCGCCAGGGTGCGTGCGGCGGCCACCGGGTCGAACAGCAGGACGACCCCGACGACGAGGGCCGCTCCACCCAGGAGACCGACCGCCACGCGCCGGCCGGTGTGCCGCCCAGGAGACGCGCCCGGGACGTCCGTGGTCATGTCGCCCTCTCCTTCCGCTGTGTGCGTCCGGAGCCCACGCTCGCGCAGCCGGGCGGCGGCGACCTCATCCCTCCCGGGTGAGGCGATACCCGCCGGACGCATCACTCAGCGCGGGTCCTCGCCCCACCGCAGCCAGGTCGCGGTCAGCGGGTGCCGGGCCGCGAAGTCGTCCGGACGGCGTGCACGGCGGCTGGCGCTCGATCCCGGATCGTGCGTCGGGGTGTCCAGGTGACGCCGCGCCTCGTCGATGCGGCTCTGGGTCAGGTACCGGCACAGGGCCGCAGCAGGGTCGACCCGCCGGCCGCGAGCCGCGACGTCGTGACGCGCCTCCCACTCGCAGGCGAGCTTCTCGGACGGCGAGAGCACCGCACCCAGGGGTGTGCGAGAGGCTCCTGATGACACGGGATCGGACATCGTTCCCTCCTCGTTTCCTCGTGACCCGTGTGACCGGGCGGCCATCACGGCGCCTCTGTGATCTGCGTGCGCAGGTAGCCCCGCAGCGCCACGGCGTTGTTGTGCTCGGTGTCGCGCGAGCTGTAGAGCAACGTGACGTCTCCCTTCACCGCCGCCTCACGCAGCGGTGCCCACGCCTCGGGACGCCCGTCGAGCTCCGCGGAGTAGCGACGCCGGAACTCGTCCCACCTGTCGGGCTGGTGCCCGAACCAACGCCTGAGCTCATCGCTCGGCGCGACGTCCCTGAGCCAGGCGGTGAACCGCAGATCCGCACGTCGGACGCCTCGTGGCCACAGTCGTTCGACCAGGAAGCGCGGACCCGTCCCGTCGTCGTCGGCGTCATGGACGCGGGTCAGGTGGATCACCCCCATGGCGCCCTCCGCTGCCGGGCCGGCCGTGATCCGGCCGGGTCCACGACGTGATCCGCCCTCCGCGCAATGTTCCCGGGCACCGCCGCCCTGCCGGTGGGCACGACGACGACCGGGCACCGGACCCGCTGGACGACATGTCGGCTGACCGAGCCGAAGAACGTCGCGCGGATCGACCCTCGCGCCCGGCAGCCGACGACGGTCAGGGCGGCGCCCTCTGATTCGCGGACCAAGGCGTCGGCGGGCTCGGCGGCGGGCAGCCGCGTCTCCACGGGCACGTCGGGGAATCGGATCCGCCAGGCGTCGAGCGCCTCGTCGAGCACCAGCCGCGCGCGCTCCTCGGCAGCGGCTGCCGGCCCGCAGACCGCCTCGTGGTCGGCCCAGACGTCCGCCATCCAGCCGTGCACCGCCGTGAGGGGCACCCCTCGCTGGGCCGCTGCGTGGAAGGCGACACCGAGCACCGCGGCGCGGGTAGCCGAACCGTCCACCCCGACGACCACGCGTGGGCAGGACCCGACCGGAGCACTGCTGGGAAGGGGGCGGATCACGGCCACGGGGCAGGCCGCCCGGCCGGCGACCCGATCGCCGACCGAGGGGATCAGCACGCTCCTGAGGGCCCTCGGGAACGGGGGGACGTGGCTGCCGAGGACGAGCAGGCGGGCGCCCCGGGCTCGGGAGGCGAGCAGAGGAACGGTGGAACGGACGACGGACTCCGCGGAGATCTCGATGCCCGGGGCCACTGAACGCGCTCGGCTCACCGCCGCCGGCAGGATGTGCTCGGTGGCCGCGAGGGAGGAGTCGAAGTCCGCCACCGGGACGAGGCCCGAGGGGTCGACCGTCCACCGCAGCCGCTCGGCGTGGACGATGTGCATCCGGCACCCCTGAGCGGCCGCCTCGGCGGCGGCCCAGTCCACGGTCTGGCCGCAGCTGTCGTCTCCGACCGCCACGACGACCGGCCCCTGGTGGTCACCCATGGCGCAGTGACTCCCCGGTGGTCGCCGCGGGCGTCACGGCCACCCGCGGGGCCCCGTCCATGGCGCTGACGCGCTCCGGACCGGCACCAGAGACGTCGGCGGGCGTGGAGCGCTCGAGGAAGCGCAGCAGCTCCACCGGGAACGGCAGCACGAGGGTCGAGTTCTTCTCGGCGGCGACCTCCACGACGGTCTGCAGCAGGCGCAGCTGGAGCGCGGCGGGATGAGCCGCCATGACCTCCGCGGCCTGAGCGAGCTTCTCCGAGGCCTGCAGCTCGCCCTCGGCCGTGATGACACGGGAGCGCCGCTCCCGTTCCGCCTCCGCCTGCCGCGACATCGACCGCTTCATCGACTCGGGGAGGGCGACGTCCTTGATCTCGACGCGGTCGATGTGCACGCCCCAGTCGACCGCCGGGCTGTCGATCATCAGCTCCAGGCCCTGGTTCAGCCGCTCCCGGTTGGAGAGCAGGTCGTCGAGGTCGCTCTTGCCGATGATCGACCGGAGGGACGCCTGGGCCACCTGTGCGACCGCGGCCTCGTAGTTCTGGACATCGACGACCACCCGCGTCGGATCGAAGACCCGGAAGTAGACGACGGCGTCCACGCGGACGGTGACGTTGTCCTTGGTGATGCCCTCCTGCGCCGGCACGGGCATCGTGACGATCTGCATGTTGACCTTGTGCATCCGGTCCGCGAACGGCGTGATCACCGTCAGGCCGGGGCCCCGCGGTGCACCGGTCAGGCGGCCGAAGCGCAGCACGACCCCGCGCTCGAACTGGGTGACCACCCGGAGGCTGGCGCCGAGCAGCACGACGGACAAGGCCAGGAGCGCGAGGGCCAGGTAGAGCACCATCACGCCGCCTCCGACAGCCACCGGAGGAACCGGCGGACCGATTCGCCGGCGCGACGGGCCAACCGGCGGCCGGTCCCCCACTCCGCGGCTGCGCCGGCCAACCCGCCTCGCGCCCAGAGCCGCCAGGAGAGCCAGCCGATCCCCGCCGCGGACGCCAGCGCGAGGGCCGCGACGACGGCGCCCAGGAAGAGCAGCACGACGGCGGGGCACCCCAGGACGGCGAGCGAACGCAGGCCCGGCGGACGGCTCGACCGCCTCGACGAAGCGGTCTCCCGGGACTCGAGCTCGAAGCTGCGCTCGAGTTCCTCCAGCGCGCGTTGCTCGCGATCACTGAGCACGACCCACCTCCTGAAGGCGGCCCCGCCGCCGGGACCGTGTCGGCCCCGACGTTGATAAAAGTATCGTAACACGATAGGTTGCGGTGGTGACAGGGGCGACATCGGGCGGCGGGCAGCACGACTCCGCGGGCGCGCCCGCCGACGGTGGCGAGCCCCTGACCAAGCAGGACTTCGAAGCGTTGGCCCGGTTCCGCTTCGGCATCCGTCGCTACTTGCGCTTCAGCGAGGAGACCGTGCGCAGTCATGGCGTCACGCCTCAGCAGTACCAGCTCATGCTGGCGCTCAAGGGCTATCCGGGCCGCGACTGGGCCGTGGTCCGCGAACTAGCGGACCGGCTGCAGCTGCGTCACCACAGCGTGGTGGAACTGGTCGACCGCGCACAGGGCCAGGGGCTCGTGCAGCGGACGGCGGACCCGGATGACGCACGGGCCGTCAGGGTGGTGCTGACGGCCGACGGGGAGCAGCTGCTCGGCCGGCTCAGCGCCCTGCACCGCGACGAGCTGCGCCGGATGGACGCCGTCCTCACGCTCCCCCGCTGGCACAGCCGTGACTGAGGCGCCGGTGCGCCGCTCGGCCGGCCGACCCGACGAGAAGACGAGGCGATCGATGCGATGCACCCCCCGGAGTCCGGACGCAGACCAGTCCGACGGCCGGAGCTACCGCGAGACGATCGACGAGGCGAACTCGGCCATCCGCGCCCGTGGACACCTGGACCGGCTCGCCGTCGACCTCCTCTGCGGCACGATCGAGCAGCTGTGCCGGCGGGGCCACACGGACATCGCCGTGACGATCGAACTCCCCGGCACCGTCGACCCGTGTGCCCGTCCGGCGCTCACCGCGATGGCCGAGCGACTCGCGAGCCGTCAGGGCCGCCTCTCGGTCAGGTGGGTCGACGGCGCGGACCCGACCACCGTCGACGTGGCCGTCGACGCCGGCCGGCGCGGACGTCCTCGCTCCGCATCGACTCCGGTCCGGCGGAAGGTCGCAGCGCCCCACTTTTACGACCGCCGGACCTGCTCTCGTGCCCACATACGCCGGTCGGCCGCCGGCGAGGGCGCCGAGGCTCGACGGCAGAGAGGCCGATGACGACATGACCCCTTCCATCCGCATCGAGCCGCAAGGCGCCCACGAGTACGTGGTCCGCCTCCAGGACGGCGAGCTGGTGTGCGTGTCGTGGTTCCACCTGACCCCCGACGTGCTCGTGGAGCTCCACGTCGACGAGGAGGCGGAAGGGCTCTGCGTGCGGCGTACGGCCGAGTTCCTCCTCCGGCACCAGGACGTCGCGAACTTCCCGGACATCGTCGAACTGGAGGACGTCATCGCGACGTACGACGACTTCACGGAATTCCTGTCGGCGCAGCCGCACCCCTGACATCGCAGCGGCGCCCGCGTCCGCCGATCAGCTCGAGGCAACGGAATGGTGGTCGAACGATGGTGTCCCACCCGGTCACAGGATCCCCGGCACCGGTCCCGGTAGGAGTGGGCGACCGGGTCGTCCGATCGCCGCACGACGGGCGCGGGAGGCGTTCCCTCGTCGAGGAGCACGCCGTCCTGCTCGACGAGGTCCGCCGACGGCAGGGGGCGGTGCTCGCCGGGATGGACGCCGGACGGTGGCCTCGTGCCGAGCTGGTCGCGCTCGTCGCGTATCTCCGCTACGAAGTGCTCGACCAGGCCGCCACCGAGGAGCGCCTGCTCTTCCCCGCCGCCCGTCCAGGAAGCACCGCCGACCAGGTCCACGCGCTGGCGGTCGATCACGGGCGCATCCGGGACGTGGCCGACCGCCTGGCCGACCTCGCCGCGGTAGACGACGCCCTGGGTGCACGGAAGCCTCTCCTGGACCTGCTCGACGGCCTCGACGGGCTCCTCAAGACCCACATGCGGGCGGAGCAGTCCGTGTTGACCGCGGCACCCGGAGTCGAATCGCTGCGATGGCCGTTCCGGTGCCACCTCTGGTTCCCGCTCACCGAAGGACCGGAGTTCGACCTCGACGACCTGCCCAGGGCATCCGCGCACAGCGCCGCCCTGGACCGTCTGTCGCGGGTGCGGCCCGGGGAGAGCGTGCTCGTGCGCTGCCGGGACGATCTGCAGAGCCTGTGGGTCGCGCTGTCGCGCGCGCACCCCGGGGAGTTCGGTTGGGTCTGTCTCGACGAGGGTCCGGCGGTGTGGCGAGCGAGGATCACGCGTCGCACGCCGGCCTGACCGGACCGGTTCGGCCGCCGGGCGACTGCCGACCCTCGGCAACCGCAGCGGGCTCATCTTGACCGGGGACTGCCGTACCCCGGACGCGGAGGCGCCTGCAGGGTGGAAGCAGACGTTCGGCGACCCCGTCGCGTCGCCGACGGACCGGGAGGTGACCTGCGATGACGGCAGGCCTGCCCGGCCGCGGCCGATCGGCACGGGCTCCCGCCGTCACCTGCTGGTGGCCCGACCGGCGTGCGTCACCGGTCACCGGTGCCCAGTTGCTCGCGCCGGCCACGAGCCTTCGCGCCCGCGGCCTGCTCGGAATGGACGTGCTGCGACGCAGCCAGGACCGCGCGCCGCCGGCGTCCCGCTGACCCCTCCGGTCGACCACCCGATCGTCGCGCGTCCCGCCTCGGCCGGGCGCGCTCCCATCCCCCCAGGAGATCCCCGATGACCACTGTCCTCCCGAGCACCCCTGCATCCGCGACCGCGTGGGAGCCCTTCCGTGCCCTCCTCCGGACGCAGCGCGAGGACTGCCTCCGCCAGCGTGATTTCGCCCTGGCCGAAGGCGTCGCTTCCCACCCGGACCCGGTCGCCGTCACTCGGGCCGGCGTCCTGTCGGCGCGTGTCGAGGCGATCGACGCTGCCCTCGCGCGGATCGAGGACGGCAGCTACGGGATCTGTGCGAGCTGCGGGGAAGCCATCCCGCAGGAGCGGCTCGAGTTCCGTCCGCACGCCGTCAACTGCGTCGGCTGCGCCCAGCCGACGCGCTGACCCGCCAACCGCTCCATCCGTCCCCGTCCCACGCCTTGGACCCCCACAGGCCCGCCCGTCACCAGGCGGTCGGCGGGTTCCGGCCGACGACCTGTCCCCGCGGCATGTGCGCGGGAGGGAGCCCCATGTCCTCCGAGAAGCACCAGCGAAGCCCTGCATTCATCAGCGAGTCACCGCGTGACGTCGCCGTCATCGGCGCAGGGATGGTGGGACTGTCCACCGCCTGGTTCCTCCAGGAGGCCGGCGTCCGGGTCACAGTCTACGAGCGGGACCAGGTTGCGGCCGGCGCCTCCTGGGGGAACGCCGGATGGCTCACGCCGGACCTGGTCGCCCCCCTGCCCGGACCGTCGGTGCTGCGGTACGGGCTCCGGGCAGTGCTCAGCCCGCGATCGCCGGTCTACCTGCCCCTCCGTGCCGATCGCAGCCTTGTCCGCTTCCTGGCGGGCTTCGTCGCGCACAGCACCCCCGGCCGGTGGCGACGCGGGATGGCCGCCTACGTGCCCCTCAACGAGCGCGCCGTGCAGGCCTTCGACATCCTGGGCGCCGGCGGTGTGACCGGGCAGACGCATCCGGCCCGACCGTTCCTCGCCTGCTTCGGCCACGAGCGGAACAGCACTCCCTTCCTTGCCGAGTTGGGCGCGCTCCGCGACGCCGGTCAGGACACCCGCTTCGCACCGATGACCGGGTGGCGGGCGCGAGCCCAGGAGCCGGCGCTGACCGAGCGGGTCGGAGCAGCGGTGGAGCTGTTCGGGCAGCGGTACCTGCATCCCCCGGAGTACGTCCGCTCCCTCGCCCTGGCCGTCCGCGACCGCGGTGGCCAGATCGTCGAGGGGGCCGACGTGACGGACCTGCAGCACCGGTCCGGAGGCGTCTCCGTCGTCCTCGGTACCGGCGAGTTGGAGCAGCACGACGCCGTCGTCGTGGCCAACGGCGCGGAGCTCGGGCGGCTGACCGGCCGGTTCGGCGTGCGGCAGCCGGTCCAGGCAGGTCGGGGTTACAGCTTCAGCGTGCCCACCGAACGGCTCCCCCGCGGACCGCTGTACTTTCCGACGCAGCGGGTGGCGTGCACGCCGCTCAACGGCCGGCTGCGGGTGGCCGGGATGATGGAGTTCCGCCGGCACGGTGAGCCGCTCGATCCGCGGCGCATCGCGGCCATGGTCGACGCCGTACGCCCGTTCCTGGCCGGCGCGGACCTCGACGACCGCCGCAACGAGTGGGTCGGCTCCCGGCCCTGCACGCCCGACGGGCTGCCGTTGCTGGGTGCCACCGCGTCCTCCCGGGTCTTCGTCGCCGGGGGCCATGGCATGTGGGGCATCGCGCTGGGGCCGGTCACGGGACAGCTGGTGGCCCAGACAGTGCTCAAGGGGGAAGCGCCGCCGGAGCTGGCGCCGTTCAGCCCCGTGCGCTGACCGGCCCGGACACGTCGGACGACGTCGCCTCCGCCTTCCCCAGGAGCTCCACGGTGCTGCGCCCGCTGCAGCTCACGGGCTCGCCACGTGCCGGCCACCGGCCGGTCCGCGGGCGGACGCAACTTCACGCCCTGCCGGCAGAAGCTCCGCTACGCCGCCGCGTCGGCCCGCGGGCTCACCCGGCTCGGACCCGGGGTCCCTGCCGCTACGGGGTCGCAGGACCCGCGATGATCTCGACGCAGGTGCGGGCGGTCACCAGGCCGACCAGCCGGCCGTCGTCGTCGACGACCGGAACTGCGTCGGTCCCGGTGGCCAGCATGGCGCGCGCGACCGTCTCCACCCGGTCCTCTTCCCGGACCTGCGGCCCCGCCCGCCCGCTCAGCACCTGGCGGAGCGGCACCCGGTGCGCGTCGAACGGCCCGGGCGGCCAGCACAGAGCGAGATCTCGCGCCTCGAGCACCCCCACCGGGCGCACCTGGCGATCGACCACGACGAGGTGGCGGTTGTCGAGTCCGCGCAACAGCTCCCACCCGCCCCACAGCGACGTGTCCTGGTCGGCCACTGGAGGTCGCCGGTTCATGACCTGCGCCACCGTCGGCCGGCCGTACGGCGGTCGCGACCGCCACTGCTGACCCGGCGCGCGGGAGGGCTGCCGCTCGACGGCGCCGTCCTCGATGGGTGCTCGACCTCGCGTCATCGTCGCCCTCCTCAGGGTGGTGGGTGCTCCGTCCTTCGTGTGTGCGGCCCCGTCCCCAGGGGCGGACTCACTCCGCTCCGGACATGCGCCGGAGGCGTCGTTGCCACGTCGTGATCGACGGCTCGTCCGCCCCCTCACCCTCCCGATCCGGGAGCGGCGAGGGATCGGGATCGCTGCCGAGGTCGGGCCACCAGCGCCACATCACCCAGCCGAGGGCGGTGACTGCGGCGACCGCCAGTCCGGCCACCGCCGCACCGAAGAGCACCAGGATGATCGTGATCCAGACGCCGGCGACCACGGCGGCGGGCAGATCGTCCAGCCCCGGACCAGGTCGTTCCGGCTGGGACGTCCGGAGCCGAACGATCCGGACCGGCTCTTCCGCCTCGGCGTCGTAGTACCGCTCGATGTCCTCCCATGCCTGCTGTTCGTCAGCGCTGAGCACGAGCCACCTCCTGTTCAGCTCCCACCATGCCGTTGCCGACGGCGGCCCTGCCAGGCCCTGCTCCGGCGAGTCCGGGCCAGGGGGCATTGCCGGTCGTCGGCAGTTCCGGTCGAATGGGCGAGCACCCGTCGCAGGCGGTCTGCCCGGCGTCAGGAGGACGGATGACCCGCAGTCGGCCGAACCAGGGACGGTCCGGACGGCCTGCCCCGGACGACGACTGGCTGGTCCCTGTCGCGGCGTCGGCAGCGGCCGCCTGCCAGGCCCCGGCCGATCTCCTCGGCGAGTACCTGCCGATGCTGGCCGGCGCCGCGGTCGACGGACGCCGTCCGGCCACGTGGGAGCTCGACGCCGTGCGAGAGTCGGGGCGCCGCGCGGCGGCTTCGGGCGTCGGCGCGCGCCGCGCCGTGGAGCTCTACCTCTCGGCTGCCTGGCGGCTGTGGCGCGAACTGCCCGTCGTCATGCGCTCGAGCGACCCCGAGAAGGTGCGCAGCGCGGCCGAGGCGGTCCTGCGCGTCCTCGACGACGCCGTCGGCCTGCTCGTCGAGGGCCACCAGTCGGAGCGACGCGAGATGATCCGCCACGAGGAGGCCCTGCGGCGCGAGTTCATCGACGACCTGCTCCGCGGGGATGCCGACGTCTCGCGGATGGTGGAACGCGCCGAACCGTTCGGCATCGACCTGGGCAAGGCCCACCACGTGGCGCTCGCGGCCCCTCGCGGGGAGGGCGCAGCGGTCGACCGGGCGGCCATCGTGCTCGAGCGCGCCGTCGTCGACCGGTTCGGCGACCGGGACGTGCTCGTCGCCACCAAGGACGGCCGCGTGGTGGTCGTCGTCCCTGCCAGGGCGACTGCAGCGGCGTCCTCGGCGCACTCGGTCGACGTCGGGGTGGTCATCCGGAAGGAGCTCGGTCGGCTCGCCGGCGACCAGCGCTGGCGGGTCGCGGCCGGGCGCGCCTTCCCGGGAGCGTTCGGCATCCCGCGCTCCTACGAGGAGGCCAGGGACGCCCTCGAGGCGGCCGACCGGCTGGATCTCGACGCCGACGTCGTGCACGCCCGCGACGTGCTCGTGTACCGCGTCCTGGGCCGCGACCAGGCGGCCATCGTCGACCTGGTGCGTGACGTGCTCGGGCCGCTCGACGAGAGCCGGGGCGGAGCCGGCCCGCACATGGAGACCCTGCAGGAGTACTTCAACGCCGGCGACGTCGCGACCGAGGCGGCGCGCAGGCTGCACGTGTCGGTCCGCACCGTCACCTACCGGCTGGCCAGGATCGCGCAGCTCACCGGTTACAGCGTCGCGAGACCGGAGCAGCGGTTCGCGCTCCATGCCGCCGTGCTGGGGGCCCGGCTGCTCGAGTGGCCAGGCCGGCCGCTGCCGACAGACCCGTGACGCAGAGCCGTGTCGACCGTCAGGCCGACGTCCGGCTCCCAACCCCCGAGAGCGGCGTCCGCGGTCGCTTGCCGCGCACCGGCAATGCCGTCGGGCGGGACCCCTGGACGGCGGCGGTCAGACACGCATCTCGCCACCGCAGTCTCCGTCCCACGCTTCCCACACGTTGCCGGGCGTCGGCAGTTCAAGCCCGCTGCGATCGACCGGCCGCGGGCATGGGCGCGGGAACGCGACGGGAGCAGAGTGGTCGACACCGCCGATGAATG
>DASQTE010000042.1:0-4864 GCA_035642035.1 Blastococcus sp. | reverse complement strand
GTGCCCGTGGATCGACGCCGAGCCGGCTGCCGCCACGCGGTCCGACGTCGAAGGGCTCGTCGACACCCTGGCCGGACGCGCGATCGACCGCGCACTGGTGCTCACGTCCTTCCACCAGTCCCCGCTGCCCACGGCCCTGGTGCTGCGGATGGCCGGGGTGCCGTGGGTGGGCGCCACCAGCATCGACTACCCGGGATCCCTGCTGGACCTGCGGCACGGCGTCGACGAGATGGTCCCCGAGGCCGAGCGCGCGCTGTCGCTCGCCACGGCCAGCGGCTTCTCCCTCCCCCACGGCGACGACGGCCGCCTCGCCGTACGACGCCCGCTGCCGGACGTGACCCGCCTCGTGCCGTCCGATCCGTATGTCGTCGTGCACCCCGGGACGTCCGTCCCCGCCCGCGCCTGGCCCGCCGACCACCACGCCGCCGCGGTGCGGCTCCTCGTCGAGCAGGGCTGGGAAGTCGTGGTGACCGGCGCGCCCACCGAGCGCACGCTCACGGCGGCCGTCGCCGGTGCGTCCGGGGCCCGCGACCTCGGCGGACGCACGACGCTCGCCGAGCTGGCGGGCGTCCTGGCTGCCGCGGCCACGGTTGTGGTGGGCAACACCGGTCCCGCGCACCTCGCCGCCGCCGTCGGCACACCCGTCGTCTCCCTCTTCGCCCCCACCGTCCCGGCGGTGAAGTGGGCGCCCTACCGGGTCCCCACCGTGCTGCTCGGCGACCAGACCGGGGTCTGCCGCGACACCCGGGTGACGCGCTGCCCGTTCGAGGGGCATCCCTGCCTCACGTCGGTCACCCCCGAAGCCGTCCTGCGAGCCGTCGAGAAGACGTGCGGCCGCGCCCGTCCCCTGCACATCCCCTCACCCGTCTAGGAGGAGACCATGAGGATCGCGCTGGTGTCCGAGCACGCCAATCCCCTCGCCGCCATCGGCGGAGTGGACGCGGGCGGCCAGAACGTCCACGTCGCCGCACTCGCCGGTGGGCTCGTCGAGCGAGGCCACGACGTCACCGTCTTCTCCCGGAGGGACACCACGTCGGTTCCCGTCCGGGTCCGGGCGCCCGAGGGCTACGTCGTCGAGCACGTCCCGGCCGGACCGCCGAGCGACGTCCCGAAGGACGAGCTCCTGCAGTACATGCCGGCCTTCGGCGACTACCTGGCCCAGCGGTGGCGCGCCGAGCCCTACGACGTCGTCCACGCGCACTTCTGGATGAGCGGCCTCGCCGCGGTCCGGGCGGCCCGGACGACCGGCGTGCCGGTCCTGCAGACCTTCCACGCGCTGGGCACGGTGAAGAAGCGCCACCAAGGCGCCCAGGACACCAGTCCTCCGACGCGTCTCGCCCTCGAGCGGAGCCTGTGCCGGTCCGTCGACCACGTCATCGCGACGTGCAGCGACGAGGTCACCGAGCTCCGGGCGATGGGCCTGCCCGAGGATCGCGCCACGGTCATCCCGTGCGGGGTCGACACGGACGCCTTCCGGCCGCTGCCGGTCACCCACGGCGACCGTCCGGTGCTGCTCGTCATCGGGCGGATCGTGGAGCGCAAGGGCGTGGGCAACGTCATCGAGGCACTGGCGAAGCTGCCCGGCGTCGAGCTGATGATCGGCGGCGGCCCCACCCCGGACCTGCTCGACACCGACCCCGACATCGCCCGGCTGCGCCGGCTGGCCGAGCACCACGCCGTGGCGGACCGCGTCCGGTTCCTGGGATCGGTCGGGCGGGCCGACGTGCCGGCGCTCATGTCGCGGGCGGACGTCGTGGTGGCCGTGCCGTGGTACGAGCCGTTCGGCATCGTCCCGGTGGAGGCCATGGCGTGCGGCCGCCCGGTGGTCGGCTCCGCCGTCGGCGGCCTGCTCGACACGATCGTCCCGGGCGTGACCGGTGAGCTGGTCCGCCCGCGGCGTCCGGACCTGCTGGCACCCGTGCTGCGCGACCTCCTGGCCGACCCCGGGCGTCGCGCCGCCTACGGACGCGCGGGACGCGCCCGCGCCGTGGACACCTACCAGTGGCGCCAGGTCGTCGCGGAGACCGAGTCCGTCTACGCCGCCGTCGCGAGCCGCCTCGTCCCGTCAGGAGTGACCCGATGAGGCACGACACCCCCTGTGCCCAGGCGCATCTCCAGGAGCTGGTGACCGCGGCCGCGGCGTTCGACGGCTGCGTCGAGGTGGCCGACGCCTGGGGCACCCGCCTGGCCTCGGTGCTGGAGGCGGGTGGTCGCCTGCTGGCAGCCGGCAACGGCGGCAGCGCGGCCCAGGCGCAGCACCTCACCGCCGAGCTCGTCGGTCGCTACCGCGACGACAGGGCGCCGTTCTCGGCGATCTGCCTGACCGCCGAGACGTCCAGCCTCACGGCGATCGCCAACGACTACCCGCCCGAGGAGCTCTTCGCCCGTCAGGTCGAGGCGCACGGCCGGCCCGGCGACGTGCTGGTCCTGATGTCCACGAGCGGCACCAGTCCCAACATCGTCGCCGCAGCCGAGCGCGGGCGCCGCGTCGGGATGCACGTGTGGGCCTTCACCGGCCCGCGTCCCAACCCCCTGGCCGAGGTGGCCGACGAGGCGCTCGCTGTCGACGCCCGGTTCACCGCGACCGTCCAGGAGCTGCACCTCGTCGGCCTCCACATCCTCTGCGCCGGCCTGGACCGGGAGCTCGGCGTGATCCCGGCGGAGACCCGCATCCCCGCCCAGGCGCGGGGTGGTCGGCAGTGAGCGGCCCGCTGGTCATCCTCGGCGACACCCTGCTCGACGTCGACCTGGAGGGGACCGCCTCCCGGCTGGCTCCCGACTCCCCCGTGCCGGTGCTCGACGACCTCGCCGAGCACCCCCGGCCCGGTGGCGCCGGCCTGGCGGCGCGGATGGCGGCGCACGACGGGCACGAGGTCGTCCTGGTCACGGCTCTGGGAGACGACGACGCCGGCGAGCGCGTGGAGCGGTTGCTGGGCGCCGACGGCGTGACGGTGGTCCGGCTGCCCTTCGACGGGCCGACCGCGGTCAAGAAGCGGGTCCGCGCGTCCGGGCAGTCGCTGCTGCGGCTCGACAGCGGGAGCTCGCCCGGCACCGTGCTGGGCGTCCCCGCTGACCTGCCCACGATCCTGCGCTCGGCCGGTGCGGTGCTGGTCGCCGACTACGGCCGTGGCGTGACGGTGGAGCCGGCGCTGCGCGAGCTCGTGGCCGGTCTGCCCGGTCGGGTGCCGGTGGTCTGGGACCCCCACCCCCGCGGCTCGGACCCGGTGCCGGGCGTCCGTATCGTCACGCCCAACTCGGTCGAGGCGGCGCAGGCCTGCGCACGGCTGGGCCTCGCGCCGGACGCCGGCGCCACGGCGCTGGCCGCGGTCGGCCGCCGGGCCGACGCGCTCGTCGGCCACTGGCGGGTGCAGGGAGTCGCGGTGACCCTGGGAGCCGGCGGCGCGCTGCTGTCGTACGGCGAGGGCACGCCTGTCGTCGCGCCGGCCCCCGAGGTGACCTGCATCGACCCCTGCGGGGCCGGCGACCGGTTCGCGGTCACGGTCGCGCTCCGGCTGGCGGACGGCCGGGTGGTCGCGGAGGCGGTCCAGGACGCGGTGGTCACCGCGGCCGAGTACGTCGCCGCCGGAGGCCCGGCGTCCCTCCTGGCCGGTGCCGACCGGCGCGCCGCCGACCCGACGGACGGCTCCGGCTCGGTGGACGACCTGGTCCGCTCGGTCACCGCCAGGGGCGGTGTCATCGTGGCCACCGGAGGCTGCTTCGACCTGCTGCACGCCGGCCACGTGGCCACCCTGCGGGCCGCCCGCCGCCTGGGCGACTGCCTCGTGGTGTGCCTCAACAGCGACGAGTCGGTCCGCCGGCTCAAGGGGCCGTCCCGCCCCCTCGTCCCGGCCGCCGACCGGGTGCGCGTCCTCGAGGCCCTCGAGTGCGTCGACGCGGTGCTGGTGTTCGACGAGGACACCCCCGTCGAGGCGATCCGGCGCCTGCGTCCCCACGTGTGGGCCAAGGGCGGCGACTACGCCGGCGCCGACGTGCCGGAGTCCGCCGTCCTGGGCGAGTGGGGTGGCCAGGCGGTCGCCCTGCCCTACCTCGCAGGGCGCTCCACCACCCAGCTGGTCCGCACCGCGACCCGAACCACCAACCACCCCGAGCCCCACCCCCAGCCCCACCCCGAGAAGGAGACCATGCGATGACCCTCGGAACCGTGCTCGTGACCGGAGGCGCCTCGGGACTGGGCGCTGCAGTCGTCCGGGCCGTCGGCGAGGCCGGCGGACGTCCGGTGAGCCTCGACCTCGCCAAGACCGACGCGGACGTCGAGCAGGAGCTGGTCGACCTGTCCGACGCCCGCGCGGCCGAGGAGGCCGTCCGCGCCGTGTCACGACGCGTCGGCGGGCTCGACGCGGTGGTCACCTGTGCGGGCACCGACGCGTGCGGGAGGCTGGAGGACGTCGCACCCGAGCAGTGGGACCGGGTGGTCATGGTCAACCTGCTCGGCACGGTCGCGGTGGTGCGCGCCGCCCTCCCCGACCTGCTCGAGCGGCGGGGCCACGTCGTGACCGTCGCCTCGACGCTCGGGGTCCGCGCCCTCAGCGACGCCACCGCCTACTGCGCCTCCAAGTTCGGCGTGGTGGGCTTCAGCAGGGCGCTGGCCGTGGAGACCCAGGGCCGGATCGGCACCACCATGCTGGTCCCCGGCGGGATGCACACCCACTTCTTCGACGACCGCGACGAGCAGTACAAGCCCCCGCCGGACGCGCGGCTCAACCAACCCGACGACGTCGCCCGTGCGGTGCTGTTCGCGCTGCAGCAGCCGCCCGGATGCGAGGTGCGCGAGCTCGTGGTGACGCCCTCGGTCGAAGGGTCCTGGCCCTGAGCAGCCCCCGCATCCTGGTCCTGCGTGCCCTCG
>DASQTE010000041.1:0-6699 GCA_035642035.1 Blastococcus sp. | reverse complement strand
CCCGCCGCTCCGCCGTACCCAGGCGGAGCGGCGGGCGGCGACCCGCGCTGCCCTCGTGCGGGCGACGGTGGAGTCGCTGGTGGAGCTCGGCTACGCGCACACCACGACCCAGGAGGTGCAGCGCCGGGCCGGGGTGTCCCGCGGTGCGCTGACCCACCAGTTCACGTCGAAGGCGGAGCTGGTGCTGGCCGCCGTCGACCACCTCTACGAGGAGTTCAGCGCGAGCGTCCGGGAGGCCGCGGCGGAGCTCCCCGACGAGTCCGGGGCCCGCGTCCGGCTCGGCGTCGAGCTGGTCTGGCAGCGGTTCCACGGCCCGCTGTTCGTCGCGGCCATGGAGCTGTGGACTGCGGCACGCACCGACCCCGAGCTGCGGGCGGCGCTGCTGCCGCACGAGCGCCGGCTCGGCGCCCAGCTGCGGCAGCTGGCCTTCGAGGTGTTCGGCGAGCGGGTCGCCCGCCACCCCGCCGCCGAGGCGGTGTACCAGGTGCTGCTCACGTCGATGCGCGGGCAGGCGATGACCTACGCCCTGCAGCCGGACGCGCCGCGGGAACAGTTCCTCCAGCACTGGCTGACCGTCGTGGAGGCGCTCACCCCGACGTCCCCGAGCCACCCGCGGCCGCCGAGGTGATGTGCGCCCCGGGCGCGCTCCCGTCCGGCGGGTGCGCCGTTCCCGCACTTCACCCGCGCCGTTCGGCCGCCCGGCTCTGAGCAGAGGAGATCCCGTGCCCGACGAGTCCCGCATCCCCGTCCTGGTGGGGGTGGGCCAGCTCCGCGCCAACCGGGAGCGCACGGTGGACGGCGCCCGGGAGCCGCTCGAGCTGATGGCCCGGGCCCTGGAGCTCGCCGAGCGGGACGCCGGTGTGCCGGGTCTGCTCCGGTCCGCCGACGGCCTGGCCGCGATCCGCACCGTCAGCTGGGCCTACGACGACCTGGCCGGCTCGGTCGCGGCGCGGATCGGTGCCACCCCCCGGACCTGCGAGAACACCCCGCTGGGCGGTCAGCTGCCCGCGCGGCTGCTGGACCGGGCCGCGGCCGCGATCTGGGCAGGGGAGAGCGACGTCGCGGTCGTCGTCGGCGGCGAGGCGCAGGCGTCGGCCAACGCCCTGGCGAAGGCGGGTGTCGACCCGGTCGCGCGCGGCTGGAGCGCCACGCCCGGGGGACCGCCGCCGCTGGACCTCGGCGAGCTCGGGTCCGCGGAGATGCTCGCCGCCGGTCTCTTCCTCCCGCCGCGCACGTACCCGCTGTTCGAGAACCGGCTGCAGGCCGACCTCGGCCTCACCCCCGAGGAGAACGCCGCCTGGTCGGCCCGGCTCTACGCCGACCTGAGCCGCGTGGCGGCAGGGAACCCCGTCGCGTGGAGCCCCGACGAGCTCACCCCCGAGCAGGTGGGCACCGTCGGGCCGGGCAACCGGATGGTGTGCGAGCCGTACCCCCTCTCGATGAACGCGATGCCCAACGTGGACCAGGCGGTCGCGGTGGTCGTGACGTCGCTGGGAACCGCCCGCGACCACGGCGTGCCCGGGTCCGGGCTCACCTACGTGTGGGGCGGGGCCGGCGTCGACGACCCGCCGGACCCGCTGCGCCGCACCGGCTTCTCGGGGTCACGGGCTCTCGGGCAGGCACTGGACCGCTCGCTGGACGCGGCCGGCCTCGCGATCGGCGACGTCGACCTGGTCGACGTCTACAGCTGCTTCCCGGTCGTGCCCAAGCTGGCCGCCCTGCACCTCGGCCTCGACCGGGACGCAGTGCTGAGCGTCGCCGGCGGGCACTCCTCGTTCGGCGGCCCGCTGAACACCTACTCGCTGCACGCGATCGCGACCATGGCCGAGCGGCTGCGGGCGGGCGCGGGCAGCGGGCTGGTGCACGCCAACGGCGGTTACCTCTCCTACCAGCACTCGGTGCTGCTCGGCTCCCGGCCGCACCCGGAGGGCTACGTCGGCCGGCCGGAGCCCACGACCGTCGCCCACGTGGACGCCCCGGGGCTGCTCGACGCCGCGACCGCGGCGCGGGACGGCTGCGAGCTCACCGTCGAGACCGCCACCGTGGAGCACGGCCGCGACGGCGCCCCGGAGCAGGCGTTCGTCGTCGGCCGCACCCCGACGGGCGAGCGGGTCGCGGCCGCCACGGCTCCCGGCGACCGCGCCTCGGCCGCCGGCCTGTCGCTGGCGAACCTGCCGCCCGGCGCGATCACCCACGTCGGCCGCACCGTGCGGCTGTCCCTGCGCGACGGCCAGGCGGCCGTCACCGTCCCCGCCGGAGATGCCGCATGACCAGGGTCGCGATCATCGGGACGGGCTTCGGCGGGCTGGCCGCCGCCGTCCGGCTCAAGCAGGCCGGGATCACCGACCTCGTGCTGTTCGAGAAGAGCCAGGACGTCGGCGGCGTGTGGCGGGCGAACACCTATCCCGGCGCCGCCTGCGACGTGCCCTCGCACCTGTACTCGCTCTCGTTCGCGCCCAAGGCCGACTGGTCGCGGCGCTTCGCCCCGCAGGCCGAGATCCACCAGTACCTGCGCGACGTCGCGCGCGACTTCGACGTCCTGCGGCACATCCGCTTCGGCATCGAGGTGCTCGTGGCGGACTTCGACGAGGACGGTGGCGTCTGGCGGTTGACCCTCGCCGGCGGTGCCGAGCACGAGGCCGACGTCCTGGTCTCGGCGACCGGCCAGCTCAGCCGGCCGAGCACGCCGGCCATCGTCGGCCTGGACCGCTTCGAGGGCACGAGGTTCCACTCCGCGCAGTGGGACCACGACCACGACCTCACCGGCGAGCGCGTCGCCGTCCTCGGCACCGGCGCCAGCGCCATCCAGTTCGTCCCCGCCATCGCGCCACGGACGGCGAGCCTGACCGTGTTCCAGCGCTCGGCCCCCTACGTCCTCGCCAAGCCCGACCGGGCCTACCGGGACCGGGCCAAGCAGGCCTTCGCCCGCGTGCCGGGGCTGCTGCGCCTGTCCCGCGAGGGCAACTACTTCTCGAACGAGCTGCGCTCGCTGGGCTTCAACACCGAGCCGCGGCTGCTCTTCGCGCACAAGGCGCGGTACCGCCGGCACCTGCGGGAGGCGGTGGCCGACCCGGCGCTCCGCGAGAAGCTCACGCCCACCGACCCGATGGGCTGCAAGCGGATCCTGATGTCCAACGACTGGTACCCGGCGCTCCAGCTGCCGCAGGTCGACCTGGTCACCGAGCGGATCGCCGAGGTCCGGCCGCACTCGATCGTCACCGCCGACGGCACGGAGCGGGAGGTCGACACGATCGTGCTCGGCACCGGGTTCGCCGCCACCGAGTTCCTCGCCCCGATGCGGATCACCGGCCGCGGCGGGCGCGACCTGCACGACCAGTGGAAGGACGGCGCGAGCGCCTACCTCGGCACCGTCGTCCCCGGGTTCCCGAACCTGTTCGTGCTCTACGGCCCGAACACCAACCTGGGCCACAACTCGATCATCGTGATGCTGGAGGCCCAGGTCGGCTGGGTCGTCCAGGGCATCCGGGCGATCGCCGAGGGCCGGGCGCGCCGGCTGGAGGTCCGGCGCGACGTCGCCGAGGCGTTCGACGCGTGGGTGCAGGAGCGGGTCGGGCACACCGTGTTCGCCGGCGGCTGCCGCAGCTGGTACCTGACCGAGAGCGGCCGCAACACGCAGAACTGGCCGGCCTCCACGCTCACCTTCCGGCGCCGGCTGCGCCGCCTGCGGCTCGAGGAGTTCGAGCCCGCTCCCGTCGCTGTCCCCGGAGGGGCCCGTGCCTGAGCCCGAGCACGCGGACGTCGTCGTCGTCGGCAGCGGGTTCGGCGGCAGCACCGCTGCCCTCCGCCTGACCGAGAAGGGCTACCGCGTCGCGGTCCTCGAGGCCGGCCGCGCTTCCCCGACCACGAGCTGCCCAGGACCTCCTGGGACCTGCGCCGCTACCTGTGGGCGCCCCAGCTCGGCTGCTACGGCGTCCAGCGGATCCACCTGCTCCCCGACGTCCTGGTCATGGCCGGAGCCGGGGTGGGCGGCGGCTCGCTGAACTACGCGAACACCCTGTACCAGCCGCCGGCCGCGTTCTTCCAGGACCCGCAATGGGCGGGCATCACCGACTGGCAGGCCGAGCTCGAGCCCTACTACGAGCAGGCGAGCCGGATGCTGGGGGTCACCACAAACCCGACGACCACCCCGGCGGACGAGATCTTCCGCGAGGTCGCCGAGGAGATGGGCGTGGGGGACACGGTGGTCCCGACGCCGGTCGGCGTCTTCTACGGCGAGCCGGGCGTGACCGTGCCCGATCCGTTCTTCGGCGGCGCCGGCCCGGAGCGGACCGGCTGCACCGAGTGCGGGTCGTGCATGACCGGCTGCCGGGTCGGCGGCAAGAACACCCTGGTCAAGAACTACCTGTACCTGGCCGAGCGGGCCGGGGCGGTGGTGCACCCGATGACCACGGTGACCGCGGTCCGCCCGCGGCCGGGCGGCGGCTACGAGGTGGAGGCACGGAGCACCGGTGCATGGTTCGCCAGGCGCACCGTGCGCCGTTGGACCTGCGACCAGGTCGTCCTGGCGGCGGGCACGTACGGCACCCAGCGGCTGCTGCACGCGATGAAGGACGACGGCACGCTGCCCGGCCTGTCCCCGCGGCTGGGCCACCAGACCCGCACCAACTCCGAGGCGGTGCTGGCCGCCACCGGCCGCCGCGGCGGACCGACCGACTACAGCCGGGGCGTGGCCATCACCTCCTCGTTCCACCTCGACGAGCACACGCACGTCGAGCCGGTCCGCTACGGCAAGGGCAGCAACGCCATCGGGCTGCTGCAGACCGTGCTGGTCGACGGCGGCGGCCGGCTGCCGCGCTGGCTGAAGGCGCTCGGCGTCGTCGCGCGCGACCCGGCAGCGTTCGTGCGCAGCCTGTCCGTGCGGGGCTGGTCGGAGCGGACGCTGATCGCGCTGGTCATGCAGACCCGCGACAACAGCATCGTCGTATCCGGGCGGAAGACGCGGTTCGGCCGCCGGCTGACCAGCCGGCCGGGGCCGGGGGAGCCGGTGCCCGCCTGGATCCCCGGCGGCCACGAGGCCGTCCGGCGGATCGCGGCGAAGATCGGTGGCGACCCGGGCGGTGCGTTCACCGACCTGGCGAACATCCCGATGACCGCCCACTTCCTCGGCGGCTGCGTCATCGGCGCGACGGCCGAGGACGGCGTCGTCGACCCCTACCACCGCGTGCACGGCCATCCCGGGCTGTCGGTCGTCGACGGGTCCGCGGTGTCGGCCAACCTGGGCGTGAACCCGTCGCTGACCATCACCGCGCAGGCGGAGCGGGCGACGGCGCTGTGGCCGAACAAGGGGGAGGCCGACGTGCGGCCGGCCCCGGGCGAGGCCTACCGCGCGGTCGCGCCCGTGCCGCCGCGGCGGCCCGTGGTGCCGGCGCACGCGCCCGGTGCGCTGCGGCTGCTGCCGCTCACGGTGGTCCAGCGGACGCAGGTGGGCTGATCCCACGACGTGACGACGCAGCGGGGGCCGTCCGGCCCTAGAGTCGCGCCATGTCGGACGGGGCCGGTCGCAGCCGGCTCGCCGACGCCGCTGCCGCGTTCACCAGCAACGCCCGCAACCCCGACCTGCGCCACGCCCAGCTCAGCTTCCTGGGCGCCTGGACCGCCGAGTGGGCGTTCACCGTGGCCCTCGGCATCGTCGCCTACCGGGACGGCGGCGCGACCGCTCTCGGGCTGGTGGGGCTGCTCCGCATGGTCCCGTCGGCACTGGTCGCCCCGCTGCTGTCGCCCCTCGCCGACCGCGGACGGCGCGAGCGCGTCCTCATCGCCGTCTCGACGCTGCGGGGGATCGCCACCGCCGCGGCCGCGGTCGTCGCCGCGCTGGCCGGCCCGCCCGCCGCGATCTACGGCCTGGCAGTGCTCTCCACGATCGCCGCCACCCTGTACCGGCCGGCTCACTCCGCCCTGCTCCCGTCGCTGTGCCACACGGGGCACGAGCTGGCCAGCGCCAACGTGGTCCGCGGGTTCCTCGACTCCACCGCCACGCTGGTGGGGCCGCTCGTGGCGGCGGTGCTGCTCGGGGTCAGCAACGTGGCCGTCGTGTTCGCGACGGCGGCCGGCGCGTCCCTGTGGGCCGCCGCGCTGTTGCTGGGGCTGCAGTACGACGCGCCGCCACGACCCTCCGTGTCGACCCGTCCGCGGCTGGTCCGGGAGGCGGTCGACGGCGTCCGCGCGGTCACCCACGACCGCGACCTCTCCCTGGTCCTCGGTCTGGCGGCGGCCCAGTCCTTCACCCGGGGCGCGCTCACCGTCCTGTCCGTGGTGGTCGCGATCGAGCTGCTGGGCACGGGTGAGCCGGGGGTCGGCGCCCTGATGACGGCCGTCGGCGTGGGGGCCGTGCTCGGCTCGCTGGCAGCGTCGCTCCTGGTCGGCACCGCACGGCTCGGTGCCTGGTTCGCCGTCGGGGTCGCCCTCTGGGGACTGCCGCTCGCCCTCATCGGCGTCCTGCCGCGCGAGGGACCCGCGCTCGCCCTGATCGCCTTCATCGGCGTGGGCAACGCGCTGATCGACGTCGCGGGATTCACCCTGCTCGGCCGGCTGGCGCCCGACGAGGTGCTGGCCCGGGTCTTCGGGGTGCTGGAGAGCCTGGTCGCGGTGTCGATCGGCATCGGGGCGGTCGCCACGTCGTGGGTGGTCGCCCAGTACGGGCCGCGTGCCGCCCTGCTCGGCGTCGGGCTCGTGTGCCCG